>DATNNK010000516.1:0-5621 GCA_035601875.1 Casimicrobiaceae bacterium
TGGTATGCGATCCTGACCATGGCGACGACGCTGGCGTCGATCGTCGGGGTGAGCGAGGTGATGGCGATCACCGGTCGCATCACCAATGCCGAGGGCCGCACCGATCTGCTGATCCCCATCTATTCCTACGTGCTGCTGTTCTTCTTCGCGTACTGTTACCCGATCTCCGCCTGGACCCGGCGCCTCGAAGCACGCTACGCGGAACGCTGATGGACATCTTCGAATTTCTAAAGGCGCAAGGAATCGTGGCCGAGTGTCACCGCCATCCGCCGGTGATGACCGTGGAAGAGTCGCTGCGGCTGGTGCCGAAGCTTCCGGGCTTGAAGACCAAGAACCTGTTCCTGCGCGACAAGAAGGGGCGTCGGCATTTGCTGGTCACCGTGCCGCACGATCTGCCGGTCGATCTCGACGCGCTCGGCGTTGCGCTCGATGCGCACAAGCTCGGCTTTGCGTCCGCCGAGCGCCTGTTGAAGCACCTCGAGATCAGGCCAGGCTCGGTCAGCTTGCTGGCGCTCTTCAACGACAAGGCCCACGCGGTTGAATTCGTGATCGATCGCCGACTCTGGGAGGCGGAGGCCGTTCAGGCGCATCCGCTGATCAATTCCCAGACGCTGGTCCTCAGGCATGCCGAGCTCGAGCGCTTTCTCGCCGCCACGGGTCATCGGCCGCGGGTGATCGACGTTCCCGCGGCAAAGACGCCGGAAAGCGAGTCGCCATGACGCAAGCCTCCGCGCAGGAATCCGCCACCGAGCCGATCGTTCGTCTCGTCGACGTACACAAATCCTTCGGCGCGATCGAAGTGCTGCGCGGCATCTCGATGGAAGTGAAGCAGGGCGACGCGGTGTGTATCATCGGCCCTTCCGGATCGGGCAAGTCGACGCTGCTTCGCTGCATCAACGGCCTGATACCGGTGAACAGCGGTGAGATCTTCGTCGGCGCGCATGCGGTGCATAGCCTTGCGACCGACGCGGAGATGATTGCGCTGCGCAAGGATGTGTCGATCGTCTTCCAGCAATACAACCTGTTCCCGCACAAGACGGCGCTGCAGAACATCATGATGGCGCCGGTTCAGGTGCTTAAGCAGCCCGCGGCGGAGGTCGAGGAGCGTGCCCACGCGCTGCTAAAGAAGGTGCGGCTGTCCGGCAAGGAAGGCAGCTACCCTGGCGAGCTCTCCGGCGGCCAGCAGCAGCGTGTCGCGATCGCGCGGGCGCTCGCGATGCGGCCTTCGGTCATGCTGTTCGACGAGGTGACGGCTGCGCTCGATCCCGAGACGCGCAAGGAGGTGCTGATCACCATCCGCCAATTGATCGAGGAAGGCATGACCTCGATCCTGGTGACGCACGAAATGGCTTTCGCGCGCGAAATCGCGAACCACGTGTACTTCACCGATCAGGGAGTGATCGTCGAGGACGGCCCGCCGGCGCAGCTCTTCGGCGCTCCGCGGAAGGAGCGCACGAGAGCATTTCTCGAACAGGTCCTCTGATGAAGACGCACACGCGGGTAGCGGTCATCGGCGGCGGAGTCGTGGGTACCAGCGTGCTCTATCACCTCGCCAAGGCGGGCTGGACCGACGCCGTGCTGGTCGAGCGCGACGAGCTCACCTCGGGATCGACCTGGCATGCCGCGGGAGGCATGCATACGCTCAATGGCGATCCCAACGTCGCCAAGCTGCAGGAATACACCATCAAGCTTTATCGCGAGATCGAGGAAGTCTCAGGACAGTCGTGCAGCATACACATCACCGGCGGGGTCGATCTTGCGGGAACGCGGGAGCGAATGGACTTCCTGAGAGTCGCCTGCGGTCGAGCACGCTATTTAGGCCTCGACATGGAGATCATTTCGGTCGACGAAGCCGCGCGGCTGTTCCCGCTGATGGACAAGCAGCATTTCGTCGGCGCGTTATACAACCCGCTCGAGGGCCATGTCGACCCGGCCGGCGTCACCCAGGCATACGCCAAGGCGGCGCGAAACCTCGGCGCGGAGGTCCATCGTTTCACACGCGTGACGAGACTCTCCCAACGCGCGGACGGCTCGTGGGACGTCCGTACCGATAAGGGTGACTTGCACGCCGAGCATGTCGTGAACGCGGCCGGCTTGTGGGCGCGGGAGGTGGGCCGCTTCGTCGGCCTCGAGCTGCCGGTGCTCGCGATGGAGCATCAATATCTCGTCACCGGCGACATGCCCGAAGTCGTCGGCTCGGCAACGGAGATGCTGCACGTCATCGACTTCGAGGGCGAGATCTACATGCGGCAGGAAGGTCGCGGCATGCTGATCGGAACCTACGAAAATGGCGGTGTGCCCTGGTCGGAGCGCGAGACGCCGTGGGACTTCACGCACGAATTGCTCCCGCCGGATCTCGATCGCATCGCAGGAAGCCTGGAGCTCGGGTTCCGGCACTTTCCCGCGCTCGAGCGCGCGGGTATCAAGCGCATCGTCAACGGGCCCTTCACGTTCGCTCCCGACGGCAATCCCCTGATCGGCCCCATCCGTGGCTTGCGCAACTACTGGGTGGCATGCGGGGTCATGGCCGGATTCAGCCAGGGCGGCGGAGTGGGGCTCGCGCTTGCCAACTGGATGACCGACGGCGATCCGGGATTCGACGTGTGGGCGATGGACGCCGCGCGCTTCGGGGACTGGGCGACGATCGGCTACACCAACGCCAAGGTGCGCGAGAACTACTCGCGGCGCTTTCGTATCCGCTTTCCCAACGAAGAGCTTCCCGCGGCGCGGCCGCTGCGAACCACTCCCGTCTATGATCGCTTGCAGGCGCAGGGCGCCGTGTTCGGCGCCTCGTTCGGCCTCGAGCATGCGTTGTGGTTCGCGCTGCCGGGTACCGCACCGCACGAGGAGGTGACCTACAGGCGCAGCAACGCGCACGGTCCGGTCGCCGCCGAATGTCGCGCGGTGCGCAATGCCGTCGGCTTGCTCGAGATCGCGACCTTCGCCAGATACGAAGTAAGCGGGCCGGGCGCCGCCAATTGGCTCGATTACATCCTTGCCAACCGCGTGCCGCGCGAAGGCCGCCTGACGCTCTCGCCGATGCTGAACGACAAGGGGCGCTTGATCGGCGATTTCACGGTCGCAAGCGCGGGGGGTGAGCGCTACTTCGTATTCGGCTCGGGCATCGCGGAGCAATATCACCTGCGCTGGTTCGAGTCGCACTTGCCCGCAACTGGGGTGGCCATTCGTTCGCTGCGTGACGATGTGCTCGGGTTTGCGATCGCGGGTCCCGCTTCGCGCGAGCTGCTGGGCAGGCTAGCCTCCGCGGACGTCTCGGCGGCAGGCTTCCCGTTTCTCGCCTTTCGTCGGATCGACGTCGGGATGTCGCGGGCGTGGGTGGGCCGGATTTCATTTACCGGAGAGCTTGGTTTCGAAATCTGGGTGCCCGCCGAAGGTGAGCGTGCGCTCTACGATACGTTGCTCGGCGCCGGAACCGATCTCGGACTCAGGCATTTCGGCGCCCGTGCGCTCAATTCGCTGCGGCTGGAAAAAAGCTTCGGCAACTGGGCGCGGGAATACCGGCCGATCTACACGCCTGCCGAGGCGGGATTGAATCGCTTCGTGGACGTAGGCAAGCAGGACTTCATCGGCCGCGCGGCGGCCATTGCCGATCGCGAGCGCGCACCGGGTCGTCGCCTGGTCACGCTCGTCGTCGATGCAGGCGACGCCGATGCAATGGGTGACGAGCCGGTATGCCACGAGAGCAAAGTGATCGGTTGGGTGACATCGGGCGGGTTCGGCCATTGCGTAAATCGATCGATCGCGCTGGCCTACATTCCTGCGCCGCTCGCCGAGCACACGGACGGCTTCGAGGTCGAGATCCTCGGACAACGCCGACGCGCACAACGCGTCGCGCACGCGCTCTACGATCCGTCGGGGCAGCGCATGCGGGCTTCATGACGCGCCCAAAGGCAACGGGAATCGCCAATTCCGGCAATGGCTCGCATGTTTGCCGATGCACTCATCACCGAGGACGAAGTCTTCACCTGGGTACCCGTCGCTGGCAGAGGAGGGCTTCGGCAATTCATGCTTTGCTGACGGTGCGGCCGCAAGCGGTCACGGGCCTTGATGGAGATCCGCTTTACCCGCATCTGCGGCGGCTTCGGCCTCTAACCGCCTGTACGCAAATGCAGCCGCTCGGGAAACTTGCCCGAGAATGCGAATCTCGTCGGGATCAATCTGCTCGCGCGTGAGATGGTGGCCGTAGATAACGAGTCGGCTCACTGGATGACGGGTGACGCGTCGGACAATCGGTACGGCCAGAGCCGGCTCACGCCGCGCTTCGTCAGCATCGGCCAATCGCAAGGGCTCATTGGTCACAGAACAGATCCAAGGGTCATCGGCGCCCAATGTCTGCTTGGCGCCCTCCGGCCAATTGACATCAGTTTGCAACAAGAAGACGCCATCGGCTTGACGGTGGAAGAGCGCCGCGTATTTCAGCCATAAGGCGATGGCCGCATCCTCGACCAGGGCCCGATCCACATCCGCTGTCGTGATGTCGTCATCGTCCTCGAGCTGCTGTGCGAGTTCCTGCAGTCGGCGGCGCGCCCGGTACCACCGTGGCGCGCAGACTCGCTCCACCGCGCCGTGCAGAGGATTGTGGACCAAGGCCAGACCAACGGCGAGCAGGAAAGAAAGCGGGACGGCGAAGGGCTTCAGCGCATCCCGCTCCTTCATTAAGGTTTCGATGGGTAAATTGGCAACGCGGTCGACGAGGGCGATTGCAACCAAGAACACCGCAGAAAGAATCACAGCGCGAGTGATGCCGAATCGGACGTTCATGACTTCCCGGTGAAGTGCGGTATAAACGACGGCAGCCGGCAGCAGCACGTTGCAACCGTACATGAGATTTAGCACCCAGTCGTGAGTTCGGATCCAGTCGTTGATTCCGAACGGGAGGGAGCGCAAGAGAGCGGTGGCTTCGTACATGTCGGCAAGCAAAAAGCAGGGTAACCCGATCAAGCCTGCGGCCATGATCCACCGCATCCGCGGGCGCTGTTCCGGTAGCCGCCGGTAATTGTGAAGGAACGACCACGCCGCCAGAAAATACACGATTAACGTACAACCGTAATAGATGCGATAGGGAGTCTCCGTCGCCCATCCCAACACGAAGTTGAGGAACCCTGCCAAGCCACTGACGAATAGCACTGCCCAAACGCCACCCAGCAGATAGAGTCTGTGCCTGGCTATCCAGCGCGGCTCCGCCTCCTCGGGAAAGTGCATGGCGAAGGCAAGGAATCCTGTGAGTGCCAGCGCCTGCATCACCGCCTGTAGCGCGTCGAAGGTAATCAACCCGACGGTCGGCAGGTTCGCATACCGGACAAAGTACTGCCCAGAGTTAAACCACATCCCGTATAGGAAAAACCCCCACGTCGACCACGTCGCGCTGTGCCACACCAGATAAATGCACAGCGCGATGAAAAATAACGCGCGGGCTTGGGCCAATAGCAGCGTCACCTTGTTCCAGCCCTCGATGCGTTCGTCCGCGGCCGGGACAGTAACTTCGAACGGCGCGTTCGGCCCAGATATGACGCGCATCGTGTACGACCTACCATGCGCGACGTACACAAACTTGTTTATGGCGCGGCGGTCTGGCTGCACTGACGACAGCTCGATCTTTT
>DATNNK010000517.1:0-4030 GCA_035601875.1 Casimicrobiaceae bacterium
CAACGCTTCCATCGACCGGCGAAAACGGCTGCGCCAGCGGTCCGACCGCCTGCATCATCAGCTCGGTTAATACCTGCTGGATCTCGGTGCCCTTGATCTTCAACATGGAGACTTCGGCGCCGGGGGCACGCCCGCCGCGAAGCTGGTCGAGGAAGCGCAGGTTGGTAATCGAGAGCGCCATCAGCTCGACTTCGACGCGCGATAGCTTGTCGCGGAAGCGCGTATCCTCGATCAGCGGCTTGCCGTCATGCAATTGCTGCGCGGCGAAAGCCGTGAGCTTTTCCAGCTCGCGCCGCGACGCGCCGATGCGCGCAGTGTTCATCCGCTCGTGACCGAGCAGATACTTGGCAACCGTCCAGCCCTTGCCCTCGTCGTGCACGAGATTCTCGACCGGCACGCTCACGTCGTCGAAGAACACTTCGTTGACTTCGTGGCCGCCGTCCATGAGGATCAGCGGCCGTACGGTGATGCCGGGCGATTTCATGTCGACGAGCAGAAACGAGATGCCGTCCTGTTTGCGTTCCATCCCCGTCTCGGTGCGCACAAGGCAGAAGATCCAGTCGGCCATGTGCGCGAGCGTGGTCCAGGTCTTCTGCCCGTTGACCACGTAATGATCGGCCTGCCGCACCGCGCGCGTGGAAAGCGATGCCAGGTCGGAGCCGGAGCCGGGCTCGGAGTAGCCCTGACACCAGAAATCCGCGCCGTGGTAGATGCGGGGCAGGAAGCGCTGCTTCTGTGCTTCGGTGCCGAACTTGAGCAACACAGGCGCGCACATCAATAACCCGAACGGGACGAGCGGCGGTGCGCCGGCGTAGCCGCAGGCCTCGTCGAAGATGTAGCGCTGCACAACGTTCCAGCCGGTGCCGCCCCATTCCTGCGGCCAGGACGGAGCGATCCAGCCCTTTGCGGCAAGGATCTTGTGCCAGCGCAGCAGGTCGTCCCTGGACAGGTGGGCGTAGCGCGCAACCCTGTCACGCAGGTCGGCGGGCAGGTTATCGGCGAGCCACTGGCTCACTTCGTCGCGAAAAGCGAGCTCTTCTTTGGAATAATTGAGGTCCATGATGGTGCACCAGAGCAGGCGGTTCATCTTAACTTAGAATGAAGGCAGGGAGGATCACCATGAGCGTCCAGCAACTGTTCGACCTTGCCGGCAGGACGGCGCTGGTTACCGGAGGATCGCGCGGCCTGGGCTTGCAAATAGCCGAGGCCTTGGGCGAGATGGGCGCCAGGGTGGCGTTGACCGCGCGCAAGCGCGACGAGCTCGACCAAGCCGTGGCGCATCTCAAATCGAGGCTGGGCATCGACGCGGTGGCGTTGGAATGCGACATGTCCAAGGCGGCCGCGATCGCGCCTCTCGTCGAGCGCGCCATCGCGGCGCTCGGGCCGATCGATATTCTGGTGAACAACGCCGGAACGACGTGGGGCGCGGCGACGCTCGAACATCCCCTCGAAGCCTGGCAGAAGGTCATCGACTTGAATCTGACCGCGATGTTCCTGGTGAGCCAGGAAGTCGGCAGGCGATGCATGGTCCCGCGGCGCAGCGGCAAAGTGATCAACATCGCGTCGATCCTGGGGTTGGTCGGCGGCGGCGACCCCGGCCGACCGGCCACCATCGCGTATAACACCAGCAAGGGAGGAGTGATCAGCTTCACCCGCGCGCTCGCCGCGGAGTGGGCGCAGCACAACATCAACGTCAACGCGATTGCTCCGGGCTTCTTCCCCACCAAGATGACCAAGGGCATCATGGAAATGCTCGGCGACGAGGTCGCCAACAAGGCGCCGCTCAAGCGCGTGGGCGGACCCGAGGATTTGAAGGGGCTCACCGTGCTCTTTGCTTCCGATGCTTGCGCGTTCATCACCGGACAAGTCGTCGCGGTCGACGGCGGTGTGACGGCGGTCTGATGGACATCAGATAGAAAACTCGCGGACATCTGGCGGTCAGCGCATGAACAACTACGACGACTTTCAGGGCACGCGTCCGGTCGCCGAGGCGCATCGCTTCGATGTCGCCGCGCTCGAGCGTTACCTGCGTTCGCATGTGCCGGGCTTCGAGGGTCCGGTCGAAGTCGAGCAATTCAAGGGCGGTCAGTCCAACCCGACGTTCTTGCTCCGCGGCGGCGAAAAGCGGTACGTCCTGCGCCGCAAACCGCCCGGCAAGCTGCTGCCGTCGGCACACGCGGTCGATCGCGAGTATCGCGTCATCACCGCACTGGCGCATAGCGACGTCCCAGTCGGGCGCACCTATTGCCTTTGCACCGATGAATCGGTGATCGGCTCCATGTTCTACCTCATGGACTATGTCGAGGGCCGTGTGCTATGGGACCCGCTGTTGCCGGGGATGCAGCCGCCCGAACGGCGAGCGATCTTCGACGAAATGAATCGCGTCATTGCGGCGCTGCACCGCGTCGACTTTCAGGCCATCGGTCTTGCCGACTACGGCAAGCCAGGCAACTATTTCGCGCGCCAGATCGACCGCTGGAGCAGGCAGTACAAGGCCTCGGAAACCGAAAGGATCGAAGCGATGGACCGTCTGATCGAATGGCTGCCGGGGAATATCCCTCCGGGCGACGCCACCGCCATCGTTCACGGTGACTATCGGCTCGACAACATGATCTTCCATCCAAGCGAGCCGCGCGTGCTCGCGGTGCTCGACTGGGAGCTCTCGACGCTCGGCCATCCCATGGCGGATTTCTCGTACCACATGATGACCTGGCGATTGTCGCCCGACGAATTCCGCGGCCTGCGCGGCAGCGATCTCAAGTCGCTCGGCATCCCAACCGAGGAGGAATATCTCGCGATGTATTTGCGACGTGTCGGCATCGCCGATAAACCGGATCCCAAGGCGTGGAGCTTTTACATGGCCTATAACATGTTCCGCATGGCGGGCATACTTCAGGGCGTCATGGCGCGCGCGCTGGCGGGCAACGCGGCGAGCGCGCAGGCGTTGGCAGCGGGCAGGCGGGCGCGGCCGATGGCGGAGTCGGGATGGGCCGAGGTCGAGCGCATGCTCGCATGAATCATGAGACGAGAGACGAGCGGCCGACGCCGGCATTGGACAAAGGATGGCTATGGATTTTGACTACTCGCCGAAGGTCATCGAGCTGCAGGACAGGCTTCGGGCATTCATGGAAGCTCACGTCTATCCCAATGAGCAACGCTTCGACGACGAAGTCGGGCAAGGCGATCGCTGGCAGCCAACGCGCCTGATCGAGGAGCTCAAGGCGAAGGCGAAAGCCGCGGGCTTGTGGAACCTCTTTCTGCCCGCATCCGAGCGCGGCGCCGGTCTCACCAACACGGAATACGCGCCGCTGTGCGAGATCATGGGCCGCGTGCTGTGGGCGCCAGAAGTATTCAACTGCTCGGCACCCGACACCGGCAACATGGAGGTGCTGGAGCGTTACGGCACGTCGGAACAGAAACGGCAGTGGCTCGAGCCCTTGCTCGAAGGCAGGATACGATCGGCCTTCACGATGACCGAGCCGGATGTCGCCTCCTCCGACGCGACGAATATCGAGACCTCGATCATTCGCGACGGCGATGAGTACATCATCAACGGTCGCAAGTGGTGGTCGTCCGGTGCCGGCGATCCACGCTGCAAGATATTCATTCTCATGGGCAAGACCGATCCGCAAGGTACGAGGTACGCCCAGCAGTCGATGGTGCTCGTGCCTCGCGACACGCCGGGTGTGAAGATACTTCGCCACTTGCCCGTCTTCGGCTACGACGACGCGCCGCACGGCCACATGGAGATCGCGTTCGAGAATGTGCGCGTTTCCGCTGCGAACATCGTGTTGGGCGAGGGCCGGGGATTCGAGATCGCGCAGGGGCGTCTCGGTCCCGGCCGCATTCACCATTGCATGCGCTTGATCGGCTTGTCGGAGCGCGCGCTGGAGAAGATGTGCAAGCGTGTCAAGACGCGCGTCACGTTCGGCAAACCCGTGGCGGAGCAGACGGTGACCTTGGAAAGGATTGCCGACGCGCGAATCATGATCGACCAGGCGCGGCTGTTGACGCTCAAAGCGGCATACCT
>DATNNK010000518.1:0-10727 GCA_035601875.1 Casimicrobiaceae bacterium
CTGGATGAGGCCGAGCACGAGCTGAGGATCGAGCCCGGCGCGGGTCGCTTCGTACTGAACAGTAACCAGGAAGTTGCGACGTGTGGGCCAGTCCGGCATTTTCGACGCGAGACGAGACGACATGTCGGCCAGCCATGCCAATCCTTCCCCGTCGGTCGCGAAGACGAGATGCGGCGCGGGATAGTCGCTGACCGACCGATGGAGCGAATTTTGCACTCTCGACGCGAGCGCCTCCTCGACTTGATTTCCGGCGTCCGCCGGCAGGCAGACGAGCGCGAGCAGGATCGCGCCCATTATCCTCAGGATTCTTCGCATCGAAAGCGCGTCGTTCATCGCATCAGCTCTGCAATCTGGCGCGGACCAGCGCCACGATTTCTGCCATGGGGACCGCGGTGGCAGCGGTATCGCGCCGCGACTGGTATTCGACCTTGCCCTCTTTCAACCCTCGCTCGCCAATGGTGATGCGATGCGGGATGCCGATCAATTCGAGATCGGCGAACATCACACCCGGACGCTCCCCGCGATCGTCGAGAAGGACCTCGAAGCCGGCGTCGCACAATTCGTCGTGAAGGGCGATCGAGGCGGCGCGCACAGCTTCGTTGCGATCAAACGCGATGGGTGCGATGGCAACGGTGAACGGCGCGAGCGGCGCCGGCCAGATGATGCCCCGCTCGTCGAAATTCTGCTCGATGGCCGCGGCGACGATGCGCGTGATGCCAATGCCGTAGCAACCCATTTCCATGGTCCGCGATTGACCGCCTGCATCGAGGAAGGTGGCGCCCATCGCCTGAGAATACTCGGTTCCGAGCGCGAAAACGTGTCCCACTTCGATGCCGCGAACGATGGCTAGGGTACCTTTACCGTCGGGCGATGGGTCGCCCGCCACTACATTGCGGATGTCGGCCACGATGTCGGGCTCGCGACAGTCGCGGCCGAAATTGACGCCGCGCAAGTGATAATCCGCTTCGTTGGCGCCGCAGATGAAATCGCTCATCACCGCCACTGTCCTGTCGACGATCAAGGGCATGGCGGGATCGATGCCTACCGGCCCGAGATAACCCGGCGAGCACCCGGTGGCGGCAACGATCTCGCCGTCGGTAGCCCAGCGAAAGCCGGCAAGCCCGGGCACCTTCGCCGCTTTGATTTCGTTCAAGCTATGGTCGCCGCGAATGAGGAGCATGTGCACTTTGCCGCCGGCGTTGAGCATGATGCATTTCACCGTGCGCCCAAGCGGCAGGTGCAGCAGGTGCGCGACCTGTTCACATGTGGCGAGGCCGGGTGTGGCGACTTTTTGCATGGGCTCGGCCGGTGGGGCGCGATGGGCGTGCGGCGCGATCGCCTCCGCCAGCTCGACGTTTGCCGCGTAGTCGGACGTCGCGCACCACGCGATGGCGTCCTCGCCGGACTCCGCGAGCACCTGAAACTCGTGCGACGCGAAACCGCCGATCGGGCCGGTGTCCGCGGCGACCGCCCGGAAGCTCAAACCCAAGCGGGTGAAGATTCGTGTATACGCGTCATACATGATCTGATACGACCTAAGCATCGCTTCCTTGTCGACGTCGAACGAGTACGCGTCCTTCATGATGAACTCCCGCGAGCGCATGACGCCGAATCGCGGCCGCACTTCGTCACGGAACTTGACCTGGATATGGTAAAGGTTGAGTGGAAGTTGCTTATAGCTCTTGATCTCCTTGCGCGCAAGGTCGGTGATCACCTCTTCCGACGTGGGCTGCACGATAAAGTCACGCTGGTGGCGATCCTTGAGCCGCAGCAGCTCCGGGCCGTACTTGTCCCAGCGCCCCGATTCCTGCCAGAGCTCGGCGGGCTGCACGACCGGCATCAGAAGCTCGATCGCGCCGGCGGCGTTCATCTCCTCCCGCACGACCGCCTCGACCTTCCGCAACACGCGCAGTCCCAAAGGCAGCCAGGTATAGATGCCCGCGGCGAGCCGCTTGATCATGCCCGAACGCAGCATCAAGCGATGGCTGGCGAGCTCGGCTTCGGCCGGCGCTTCCTTGAGCGTTGTCAGAAAATACTGCGATACGCGCATGACGAGTCGTCATCAGCAAAGCGCGCATTTTACGTGAAACGCTCGTGTACCGAGTCAGAAGTTCCGAAGATAAAGGAACGGATGAAAAGGGCCGTCAGGCAAGGCGCGAGGATGGATCAGATTCAGCGGACGACGATCACCGGCAGCTTGGAATGAGTGAGTACTTTTTGGGTTTCGCTGCCAAGGAGAAGCGCCGATACGCCGCGGCGGCCATGTGATGCCATGACGATCGCGTCGCATTTCTGCTTTCTCGCTGCAGCCAGGATCGCTTCCCACGGTGCCGCCGCGATAGCCTGCACCGCCGTGAATCGGATGCCCGCCGCTTTGGCCTTGGCGGCGACGGCGCTTAAGATCTGATCGGCCTCCTTCTTGCATAGCGCGGCGTACTCCTGGGGCGATACCGGCTCGTACATCACCCCGTCGGCGTACGCGGGTAACGGATAGGCGGGCGAGGCGTAGAAGCCCGTCAATTTCGCGCCAAGCGCCCGCGCCAGCGCAATCGCATGAGTGATTGCCTTGGCCGAAAGCCGCGAGCCATCCGTGGCGACAAGAATGTTCCGATACATGGCGGGTCTCCGTTGCGTGCGATGCGCTTATTCTATCCGAGGCGACGGCGGCGTCTTTCGTCCGATGCAGGAGCCATGCGACAATTCGATCGGATGTCCATCGATATCGCCGACCCGAGAGCTTACTGCGCACCGACCGGCCCCATACAGGAGTCGCTGATCCGCTTGGCCGAAGCCAGCCTTGCCGCGTCGAGCGTCTCGCGTGCCGAGGAAATCGACGCAACGCTTGTCAGCGCGCTGGCGGGACATCTGCAGGGAGAAGACGCCTGGCGGCTGGCGGACCTTTTTTCCGCGGCGCGCCCGGCGGCCGTCGCGCGCCATATCTGGCGGAGGCTGATCGATGGATGGCGCGCGGCGTCGGCTGCAGAAGGGGATAGAGTCGTCGCCACGCTCTTTGCCCTGCCGGTCGTCATCGTCGCCGGCGCAACGTCGAACGATTCGTCGTCATCGGCGAGCACGCTCGGCGGCGTGCTCGCGGGAGTGCTCGCCGGGGTGCTCAACGAGCCCGAGCGGGTAACGGCTTTGTTGCGAGAGCATCATGCGCTCGGCGGCAACCTGACTTTCGCGCTCGCCGCACCGATGGTTACTGCCGATGCGCTCGATATTCCGCGCCTCTCCACGCTGCTGGCATGGCAGAAGCTGTCGTCAAGCGACGGCCCGGTTGCCCGCGAATTGCATCCAACACCGATGGTGGTTCATTCGAATCAGGAAAGCGTTCATTTGCGCTTCCTGATCGGAACCGCGATCGGCGCATCTGCCGTGGACGTGTTCGCCGACAAGGGAGGAGGCGAGTGGATCATGCCGCTGGCGCAGGAATTGTCGCGCCAACTCGCCACCACGGGGCTCTCGGTGCTGGCGTTGCCGCGCCCGCCGCAGGCGCCGCTGCTGGCTCTTCAAAACGGGCGAGCCGCCCAGCGCGAGGTCGGCGCTCAGCTTTTTGCGAGCAACGCGATTCGGCGTTTTCGCGCACGCGTCGGCGAGCCATCCGCGGTGATCAGCGCGCATCGTTGCGCGGCCGCCCCCGGAGGCGGCGAGTTGAGACTGTCGCTGTCGAGTCCGTTCGATCCGCGCCGGGCCGAGGGCTTCCGCTGCCCGCTGTTTCCGCCCGATCGCGTGATCGACGTCGCGACGATGTTGCTCGATCTCCTGCGCGATTGTCGGGTCACCGATGTTCGTGTCATCGCCGACGCGCAGGAAGACCGGGATCCGGACACCGGCTTGCCGCTGCTGTTCAGGGCCGACGCGATTCCGGATGGCGCAGCGGTAGTGTTCCATTGAAAGCTGACCCGTGCGCAAACTGACCGCCAACATCGATCCGGCTGAGATTGGGCGTATCACCCTCGACGAAGCCTTGGCACTCCTGCCGACGCCGGACGGCAAGCGCTCGGCTGCGGTCTTCGAGCACGGAACGCTACAGGTGAAGCTTTACGCGCCGGGTGGAAGCGATCCACAGTCACCGCACACCCGCGACGAGGTCTATGTGGTCGCGCGCGGCGAAGGTTGGTTTGTCATCGGGGAACTGAGCGGGGAACAGACCGGGGAACGGAACGCAGAACTGAGCAAGGAACGGCGCCATCGCTTCGCGGCCAACGACGTGTTGTTCGCGAAGGCGGGCACGCGTCACCGATTCGAGAACTTCTCCGACGACCTGGCGGTGTGGGTGATGTTTTACGGCCCGGAGGGCGGCGAGCGTGACCAGTGAGCGACTAGTCGGACTTGCGTCGCCGCACCTTGCCGACGCCACTGATGTCCTGTTGGAGCTTCGGATTGCCGAGATACTCCACCACTCCTGCGCCGGAGATTTCGACCGCAAGCGAGGTCCGGGCATTGACGAACGCCTTGCCGGCGCCGGTCACGTGGACCTCCGCCCGATCGCTTTCCAGACCGGTCGCCCTGTACGACCCCGCGCCGGACAAAGTCACGACCTGCGTGCCGACTTTGCCGGCGAGCTCCGCCTTGGTCGCGCCGGACCCTTCCAAACGCAGCCGGGACGCCTGCAGATTCCCTATCCTTACTGTCGACGCGCCTGAAAAGTCGAGCCGCAGCTCATCGGCGCGAAGATCATCGGCGGCGAGCTTGATGGCTCCCGCCGATTCCAGCCGATCGAGCTTGATGAAGTCGACCGTGACACGAGGGGTCCGCCGGGTTCCGGACCAGTGCATCCAATCCGACCATTGGCGCTCCTGGGCTAGGTCGATGAACAGCGTTCCATCGCGGACCTCGGTGCGAATCCTGGGAAGGATCGTGGCTGCGGCCTCGATGGTTGCGCCCTCGGTTGTGCCTTGGCGCAGGCGGACCTCCGCCGTGCCATAGACTTCGATCCGGCTGAAGCCGGTCAGCACCCGCGTTTCCCGTTGCGACTCGCCCACGGGGGCCGCGCGATGGGTCGTCGCCAGCGTGGCAACCGCGCCCAGGGTCGCGATGACGACGCCGACGATCACGATAACGAATATCTTCACGGCAGATTCCGCGTCTGGGCCATGCCTATTGGATGCGGCGAGGGTGCCGCCTGGATTCGCTATCCGCCTAGCATCAAGCGCTCGTGAGCTCGCGTCGATAGCGCTCGGCGTTCTCGACGTAGTGGTCGGCGATCCATCGCAAACCCGTGACCTCGTCGGAGGTCAGGCTGCGCACCACCTTGCCCGGCGAACCGATCACCAGCGACCGGTCGGGAATCGTCTTGCCCTCGGGAACGAGCGCGTTGGCGCCGATGAGGCATTCCTTGCCGATCACCGCGCCATTCAGAATCACCGACTTGATGCCGATCAGCGAACCCTCGCCGATAACGCAGCCGTGGAGCATTGCCAGATGGCCGACGCTGACCGACGCGCCGACGGAGAGCGGCACGCCCTCGTCGGTATGGAGCACCGAGCCATCCTGGATATTGCAACGCGGCCCCAGCACGATGTCCTCGTTATCGCCGCGGATCACTACGTTGAACCACACCGAAACCTGTTGCTCGAGGATGACGCTGCCGACGACGACCGCGCTGGGCGCAATGTAATGGCCGCTGCCGCGCAATTGGACCCGTCGATCGCCCAGGGTATAGATCATGGTGCGCTTCGGAAGCAAAAGCCCGATGATACGGCAGGGCGGCGCCAGCTGGCGTGGCCGCTATAATGCCGCCTCCATCACTGTTCTCTGCTTTCGATGAATCTAGATCGCGTTCCTGCCGGCAACGACGTTCCCGACGATTGCAACGTGATCATCGAGATCCCGATGCGCGGTGATCCGATCAAGTACGAAGTCGACAAGGAGACCGGGGCTGTATTCGTCGATCGCTTCATGTCCACCGCCATGCACTACCCGTGTAACTACGGCTACATCCCGCGTACGCTCTCCGACGACGGCGATCCGTCGGACGTGCTGGTGCTCTCGCCGATGCCGCTCATTACGGGCGTGGTCGTCCGCTGCCGGCCGATCGGTATGCTGAAAATGGACGACGAGGCGGGCGGAGACGCCAAGATCCTCGCGGTGCCGACCGACAAACTCACCGGGCTCTATCGCGCAATCCAGTCGCCGCGCGATCTGCCTGAGATAACCACCCGCCAAATCGCACATTTCTTCGAGCACTACAAGGATCTCGAGCCGGGCAAGTGGGTCCGGGTTTCGACCTGGGTCGGGGCCGAGGCTGCCAAGGCCGAAATTCTTGCCAGTGTCGCGCGTTATCAGGCCGCACAGCCCGTGGTCAGACTCTAGCGAGCTAACTGACGACGACAAGACGGGTGCCGGCAACGCGGTCCTGCAGGAACTGGCGATCGGAATTCACCAGCGCCCAGGCATAGTTGACGGCAAGCAATGCTACTGCCCAGTGGCTGTATCCCAAAGGCCGCATCGCCGCATAGGCGGCGATGGCAAGCCCGGGGCCGATCCAGCAGGCGACATAGCGCAGGGCTGCCCTGGATATGCTGACAGGAGCCCCTCTCGTCGACTGCATGGCGAGGCGCCAGGTCTTCATCGGCAGCGTCCGCCGGCCGTCGCTCCATCCCCAGGCGCAATAGGCGCCAAACGCCGCGAAAAGGCACCCGAACGAAATCGCCTGGGCTGCAGGTCTCAGGAGGGGTAGCGCGCGTTCAGTGACGGGTAGCGAGGGCGCGGCCGTCAGCACCGGCAGCAGCGCAAATCCGACCACCAGCGCCAGGGCGGCCAGCAGCAAGGTCTCGTACAGGGATGCCGCGAGACGCCGTATTACACCGGCACGCTCGCTCACGCCCGCCGCAGGGAGGCGAGCCTTGGGACGCAGAAGGACACCAGGCGAGGTGCTTGGCTCAGTTGGCTCAGTCGCCTAATGCTGCTGCGGCGCCGGCGTCGTTGCCGGCGTAGCCTTGGCCGGAGGAGGGCCACCCGCGGGCGCGACCGGCCGCGTCGACAGCTCCTGCTTTTTTTCCGGCGGGAGTTGCTGATATTCCTGCCACTTCTGGCGCACTTCCTGCCGTTGCTCGGGCGGCAGTTGCTTCAGGGTCTTGAACTGCGCCCTGGCCGCGCGGCGCTCGTCCGGCGTCAGGCGAGCCCAAGCGCCCATTTGCTCCTGGATGCGCTGCTGCTGATCGGGCGGCATGTTTGGATAGCGCTGAACGATGCCCAGCCACTTCTGCTTGCGCTGGGTGTCGAGTTTGTCCCATTCCGGTGCGAGCGGAGCGAGCACCTGCTTGTCGTACGGCGAGAGGTCGGCCCAATTCGACGAGCGTGCAACCAGCGGCCCTGACGCGGCAGGGCCGCTGAGAACACTCGTCGAGAGGACCAGGCCGAGAATCAGCAGGCGTGACGTCAGGGTTGGGGTTCTTTCAGCCAATTCTGGAATCCCCGGTCCAGATACGCTTCGATCGGCAGCTCCGAGGTCAGAAGCGCAGCGTCGGTTTCCTCGATATCCCGCGTTTGCTGCGCCATTTGCCAGTTTTGGAAAAAGAGCACGCCGCCGGCGATGAGCAGAATACCGACCCATAGCCGCGCGTCGCCGAGTAGGGGCCTGCCGCCGCCGAGCGATCCGCTTCGGCCGCCTGCGAGCGCGAGCTCGGACGAGCGCTGCGGCTCTCCCGCGGCAGCCAACGCCGCCTGGCGCGCAAGCTGCAGCTTGTAAGCCGTCCCGGCCTTCAGCTGGGCCGTCCCTTTGTCCAGATAAGCTGTTATTTTTTTTGCGGTTTCGAGCTGGTTCATAGCGATATCCCTTTGGCCTTGAGCATTTCGGCCAGCGCGTGAACTGCCCGCGAGCAATGCGTCTTCACGCTACCCTCGGAACAGCCCATCGCGGCCGCCGTTTCGGCCACGTCGAGTTCTTCCCAGTAACGCAACAGAAAGGCTTCGCGTTGACGCGCCGGCAACCGGGCCAGAGCCTGCTCGATGAGCCCCACGATCTGGCCCTGTTCGACTTGGCGGGCCGGGTCCGCGGTCCTGTTCGAGTCCGACTTTGCCGGCAAAGTTTCAAGGAGGTCAAAATCATCGTCTTTGTTGTCCTTTTGGCCAAAGGAGGAAAAAAGAGTCGTCCACGCGGATCGCACCTTCTGCCGACGGAAATGATCATGGATCGTGTTCTGCAAGATCCGCTGAAACAGCATCGGTAGCTCAGCCACCGGCTTGCCCGCGTATTTTTCCGTGAGCTTCAGCATCGCGTCCTGCACGACATCGAGAGCGGAATCCTCGTCGCGGACCGCAAATAGCGCTTGCTTGAAGGCACGGCGTTCTACTTCGGCCAAGAAGGCAGAGATTTCCTGATGCGAAGCCAGTTGCGCCTCGATGAACGTGGGGATTCGGTGAATTATAAGCACAAGCCGTCGGCCGACGCCTGCCCAGCCGTTTGTGCGCTGCTGCCAACATTGACGAAAAGCGTCCGAGACGCTACTGTTCACTGGTCGGCGGTTGCCGCCGGCAGAAGTACTGCTACATCGGTCGTTCGCGTTCCATCCGCCGGCGCCACAAGTGCCCGTGGAAAACCCTGGAGAACGCGGGTGGCCGTGACCCAATCGCGGCTTTCTACCCGATCCAAGCCCGTTCGGACGCGACTACCCTACCGCGTCCCGCAGTTTGCAGCGGCTTAAGTGCCTTTGGCTTCCAAGCCAGGCGTTGAAGCCCATGTTCACTTGCCTTCGCCGAAAGGGAGCTCATGCAACTTACGGGCGCAGAAATCATCATCCGTTGCCTCCAGGAAGAGGACGTCGAGTACGTCTTCGGCTATCCGGGCGGGGCTGTTCTCAACATCTACGACGAGCTGTTCAAGCAGGAAAAGGTCAAGCACGTTCTCGTTCGCCACGAGCAGGGGGCGGTGCACGCGGCCGACGGCTATTCGCGGTCGTCGCACAAGGTCGGCGTGGCGCTGGTGACATCGGGTCCCGGCGTGACCAACGCGGTTACCGGCATCGCCACCGCCTACATGGATTCGGTGCCGCTGGTCATCGTCAGCGGTCAGGTCCCGACCCACGCCATCGGCCAGGACGCGTTCCAGGAGTGCGACACCGTAGGCATCACTCGACCCTGCGTCAAACACAATTTTCTGGTCAAGGACGTCAAGGACATCGCCATCACCATCAAGAAGGCGTTTTACCTCGCCGCCAGCGGCCGGCCCGGCCCGGTGCTGGTCGATATACCCAAGGACGTGACACAGGCGTTAGCCGAGTATTCCTATCCGAAGACGGTTTCGCTGCGCTCGTACAACCCGGTGACCAAGGGGCATGCCGGCCAGATCCGGAAGGCGGTGCAGCTTTTGCTCGAGGCCAAGCGGCCGATGGTCTATGCCGGCGGCGGCGTCATTCTCAACAATGCTTCGTCGCAACTGACAAGGCTGGTTCGCCTGCTCGGCTTCCCGTGCACCAATACGCTCATGGGCCTCGGGGCCTTTCCCGGCACCGATCCGCAGTTCACCGGCATGCTCGGCATGCACGGCACCTACGAATCGAACATGGCGATGCAGAACTGCGACGTGCTGCTCGCGGTGGGTGCACGTTTCGACGACCGCGTCATCGGCAACCCGGCGAGCTTCTTTCGCAGCGACCGCCGCATCATCCACATCGACATCGACCCCTCGTCGATCTCCAAGCGGGTCAAGGTCGACGTGCCGATCGTCGGCTACGTCACCGAGGTCCTCGACGAGATGCTCAAGCTCATCGAGTCGTCGAACATTCGGCCGGATCCGGCCGCGCTCAAGGTCTGGTGGGGCGAGATCAAGGAATGGCAGCGCAAGGATTGCCTGAAGTACGACAAGAAAAGCGCATTGATCAAGCCGCAGTTCGTGGTCGAAAAGCTCTACGAGTTGACCGGTGGTGACGCGTTCATCACGTCCGATGTCGGCCAGCATCAGATGTGGGCGGCGCAGTACTACAAGTTCGACAAGCCGCGGCGGTGGATCAATTCCGGCGGGCTGGGCACGATGGGTTTCGGGCTCCCGGCGGCGATGGGCGTGCAGCTGGTCAATCCTGGCGCGACGGTCGTTTGCGTGACCGGCGAAGCGTCGATCCAGATGTGCATTCAGGAGCTGTCGACCTGCAAGCAGTATCACCTGCCGATCAAGATCGTGAACCTGAACAACCGCTATATGGGCATGGTGCGCCAATGGCAGGAGTTCTTCTACGGCAACCGCTACGCCGAATCGTATATGGATGCATTGCCTGACTTCGTGAAGTTGGCCGAGGCTTATGGCCACGTCGGCATGAAGATCGAAAAGCCCGGCGACGTCGAGGGGGCGTTGAGGGACGCGCTGGCGCAGAAAGAGCGGCTGGTGTTCCTCGACTTCATCACCGATCAGACCGAGAACGTGTTTCCGATGATTGCGGCCGGCAAGGGCCTTACGGAAATGATCCTGGCCGAAGAGCTGTGAGGCGGCTGCGATGAGGCATATCCTTTCGATTCTGGTCGAAAACGAGGCCGGCGCGCTGTCCCGCATCTCGGGGCTCTTCTCCGCGCGCGGCTACAACATCGAGTCGCTGACCGTGGCGCCGACCGAGGACGCGACCATGTCGCGGATGACCATCGTGACCGTCGGCTCCGACGACGTGGTCGAGCAGATCACCAAGCAGTTGAACAAGCTGGTCGAAGTCGTCAAGGTGATCGATCTCACCGACGGCAATCACATCGAGCGAGAATTGATGCTGGTCAAGGTGCGTGCCGCAGGCAAGGATCGCGAG
>DATNNK010000519.1:0-2613 GCA_035601875.1 Casimicrobiaceae bacterium
GTGACCGGCTTCGCATCGCTGCGTGGAAGGAATACGCCGCAGCGCGTGCAGCGAACCATGGGCTGCGCAATCGTCTCAGCGGCTGGAGCCCGCGTCGCGCCACGGTTCCTTGACCGGGACTTGCGCACATTGATCATCCGCAGCGCAAGCAGCACCACGAAGATCAGTACCAGCCAGGCGACCACTTTTGCCATTAAAGCATCACCTTCTCGATCATCTTATTGAGCATTACGAACATGCGTGACACCGGGATCCTTATTATCGTCATGCTCGGGAAAACGCGAAACCATTCACAGCACTTTCCCCGGGTTCAAGATTCCTTGTGGGTCGAGTGCTTGCTTCATTCGGCGCATCAGCTCCAGCTCGATCGGCGCCTTGTAGCGCTCCATCTCGGTGCGCTTCATCTGCCCGATACCGTGCTCGGCGCTGAAACTGCCGCCCAACTCGGCGACCAGATCATAGACGATGCGGTTGGCGCGCGAGGTCTGTTCGATGAATGTCGAGCTCGGTACGCCGACTGGCGCGGACAGGTTGTAGTGCAGATTTCCGTCGCCCAGATGGCCGAAGACGACATAGCGTACGCCGGGCAGCGCGGTGTCGAGGGCCTCCTTGGCGCGCGCCAGGAACGCCGCCATCCGTGACACCGGGATGCTGATGTCGTGCTTCATATTCGGACCCTCGCGCTTTTGCGCTTCGGAAATATGTTCGCGCAGATTCCAGAGCTCGGCCGCCTGGGCTTCGGATTGTGCAATCACGGCGTCGCGCGCCAGCTCGTCGCTCAGACAATCGGCGAGCGCTGCTTCGACCTGCGCCAGCAACGGCGAATTGGCGGACGCGTCGTCGGCCTGCAACAGCACGTACCAATGGTGTCCGGGGAGCGGGTCGGACAGGGCCGGAAATTGCGCGCGTGTCAGCGTCACGCAATCGGCGGAGATGAGCTCGAATCCGGTAAGGCGATCGCCCAGCGCCTGGCGCACGACACCGAGCAGGCGCACCGCCGCCGCCACGTCTTCGACCGCGACCCACGCCGTGGCCGACGTTTGCGGCCGCGGAAAAAGCTTGAGCACCGCCGCCGTAATAATGCCGAGGGTGCCTTCGCTGCCCAGAAAAAGCTGCTTCAAATCGTAGCCCGTGTTGTCCTTGCGTAGCCCGCGCAGGCCGTCCCACACTCGGCCATCGGCCAGCACGATCTCCAGGCCGAGCACGAGCTCGCGCGCGTTTCCATAGCGCAATACCGCCGTTCCGCCGGCATTGGTCGAAAGATTGCCGCCGATTACGCAGCTCCCTTCCGCCGCCAGAGAAAGCGGGAACAAGAGCCCGGCCTCGGCCGCCGCGTGTTGCACGGCCGCGAGCGGCACGCCTGCTTCGACGGTCATGGTGGCGTTTTCGGTGTCGATGTCGCGTACCCGGTTGAGGCGCGAGAGCTGCATGACGATCTCGTCGCCGCCGGTATGAGGAGTCGCGCCGCCGCAAAGGCCGGTATTGCCGCCCTGGGGAACGATCGGCACGCCGTGCTCCGCGCAAACGCGCGCAACCGCGGCGACTTCTGCTGTCGATCCCGGCCGGACGACCGCGCGTGCTTGTCCGCGATAGCGTTGGCGCCAGTCGGTCACATAGGGAGCGGTGTCGGCGGCGGCAGTGATGACGTGAAAATCGCCGACGATCGCCTGCAATGAAGTCATGAACGGAGCAGCCGATTCGGCCATGAGAGCATAATAGCGGAAAACGCAGGGCGACCGCACCTGCGCCGCAAGGAGACGCCCTCATGCCCAGCCAGCCATCGAAGCCGTTTACGCCGCAGGAGGCGCTCGAGTTCATGCAGCGCATGTGGAATCCATTCGGGATGCCGGTGCCCGGTTTCACGCCGCCCGGCACAGCGGCCGCGAGCGTGCCGTTTCCAAACCCGGCGGCCATGTTCGCGACCCTCGATCCGGCCGAGATCGACAAGAAGATCGGCGAGCTGCGGGTGATCGAAAACTGGCTCGCCATGAGCCAGAATTTCATGCAGATGAGCATCAAGACGCTGGAGTTGCAGAAGGCATCGCTCGAAGCGATGCGCGCGGGGGTCGCGGCCGCGGATCCGGCGCGAAAAAAGAATCGAAACCACAAAGACGGCGAGTAGATTGGCGCTGACCCTCTATTACGGCTCGGGCTCGCCCTATGCGTGGCGTGTACAACTGGCGCTGGAGCACAAGGCGCTGCCCTACGAGCTCAAGGTGCTGTCATTCTCGGCAGGTGATACCCGCAAGCCGGAATTCCTGGCGCTCAATCCGCGACATCAGGTGCCGGTGCTGGTCGAGGGCGACTTTACGCTCTACGAGTCCAACGCGATCGTGGAGTATATCGACGAGGCGTATCCCGGGCGCGGAGCGCCGCTGTTCCCCGGCGACGCAAAGACGCGTGCCGTCGTCCGGCGCCTTATTCTGGAAGTCGACCATCATTACAGCGTGGAGTCCGACAAGCTGCTCGATCAGGCGTGGTGGAAAAAGCCCGAGGAGCGAGACGCGAAGGTAATCGCCGAATCGCGCAAGGAAGTCGTCGGCGAGCTGGGCAAGTTTGCGAGCGCGATGGGCGGCGATTATCTCGCCGGACCGCTGTCGGCTGCGGATTTTG
>DATNNK010000520.1:0-7298 GCA_035601875.1 Casimicrobiaceae bacterium
ATCATGACACGCGCGCTTCCCCCTCTCACAATTCCCACGATATCGTGAGTGCGGCTCACGAGACACAACCGAGGGAGACAGTCGTGGACGGGCAAATGATGCGACGGATTGCCATGGCGGCGCTGCTTGTCGTCGCACCAGTGAAAGCGGTTGCACAGACGAGTTATCCCGAAAGACCGATTCAGCTGGTCGTTGGTTTTCCGGCTGGCAGCAATTCGGATTTCGTCGCGCGCCTGCTCGCTCAAAAGCTCACCGAATCGCTAGGCAAGCCGATTGTGGTGGAGAATGTTACCGGCGGCGCAGGCAATATTGCGACTGGTCGCGTGGCGAAGGCGGCGCCGGACGGCTATACGTTGGCGCTTACATCCTCCACGCAAATCATCATGAACCCCAGCCTGTATCGCTTATCGTTTGACCCGGTGAAAGACTTCGCGCCGATCACTCAGTTCTGTGCGTCGTCGACCATCTTGGTCGTCCCGAATGCGGCGCCGATGAAGACCTTCCAGGAATTGGTTGCCTTGGCTAAAGCGCTGCCTGGCGCGCTCACTTACGCTTCCGGCGGCACTGGCAGCGCCCCTCACATGGCCAGTGCATTGCTGAATTCCGCGGCGGGTCTCGACATTCGACATATTCCTTACAAAGGCGTGGTCTTGGCGCTACCAGACCTGCTTGCGGGGCGGGTCACGATGATGTTCAGTCCTATATCAATAGTCTTGCCCACGGTGCGCGAAGGGAGGCTCCGCGCCCTTGCGGTGACGTCGCTAACGCGCTCATCGGCAGTCCCTAACCTGCCCACGGTCGACGAGTCCGGTCTTCCGGGCTTCGACGTTACGGTGTGGCAGGGATTGCTCGCGCCGGCTGGAACGCCAGACGCGATCGTTCGCAAACTTCATCTCGAATCCGACAAGGCGCTCGGCGAGGCCGGGATCGGCAAATCCCGGCTCACCGCGGCGCTGGCTAACCCCGCCGTGTTAGGCCAATCTCGTGCCGTGGAAATCCGGGCTAGGCCAAACCATATGTATGTTTAGCCGCTGATCCCTGTTTATGGGTGCCGGCGGCGTTCGCGCCCCATTTGATACACCGTATCCTCGGAGGCTTAGCCTATGACAAATATCGGAGAAAATACTGAGGCGGCCGACGATCCTGCCGATACACGGCTTACTGTCACGCCGAAGGTGAATGGCCAGGAATGTGTAGTCTCGATCGATCCGCGGGTGACCTTGCTCGATTGCCTGCGCGAAGTCCTTCACCTCACCGGCACTAAGAAGGGTTGCGACCACGGTCAGTGCGGCGCCTGCACGGTCCACATAGACGGCCGCCGCGTGAACAGTTGCCTGGCCTTGGCCGCCGTGCATGGCGGCGATGAGATCATCACAATCGAAGGGCTTGGCACGCCCGGAAACCTTCACCCGATGCAGAGGGCCTTCCTCGAGAACGACGCCTATCAATGCGGCTATTGCACCTCGGGCCAGATTATGTCGGCGGTGGCGCTCCTGCGCGAGCCCTGCGGGGCGTCGGATGACGACGTCCGCGAATTCATGAGCGGCAATATCTGCCGCTGCGGCGCTTACCCGAACATCGTCCGGGCCATCCAGCAGGCGCGGCGCGCGCTCGGCGGGAGCTGACCATGCAGGTCTTCGATCTCGTTCAGGTGACCGATGCTCCGGCCGCCATCGCCGCGGGCGCGGCCTCACCCACAGCGCAGCAAGGCGCGAGCGTGCGCTTTCTCGCCGGCGGCACCACCCTTGTCGATCTGATGAAGCTTAACGTCGAGTACCCGGACCGCGTGGTCGACATCAACCGCCTCGGCCTCGACGGCGTCGCCACGCTTGCCAACGGCGATCTGTCCGTCGGCGCCACCGCGCGCAACAGCGATCTCGCGCATCATCCGCAGGTGCGCGAGCGCTATGCCGCGCTGTCGCAGGCAATCCTCGCCGGCGCCTCGACCCAGTTGCGCAACGCCGCGACGACGGCGGGCAATCTCCTCCAGCGGACGCGCTGCATGTATTTCCGCGACACGGCAAGCGCCTGCAACAAGCGCAAACCCGGCTCGGGCTGCCCGGCAATCGCCGGCACCAACCGGATGCTTGCCATCCTCGGCACCAGCGACGCTTGCATCGCCGCCCACCCGTCGGACATGGCGGTGGCGATGATGGCCTATGACGCCGTCGTCCATGTCCAGGGCACCTCCGGCGCGCGGCAGATCCCGCTCTCGGACTTTTATGTGCCGCCGGGCAACAGGCCGGACATCGAAACCGTGCTCAGGCCCGGCGATCTCGTGACCCATGTCACCCTGCCCGCGCCGCTGGCAGGCGAACGGTCGGCTTACCTGAAACTGCGCGACCGCGCGTCCTACGAATTCGCGCTGGTCTCCGCCGCGGTCGCCGTCACGCTGGCGGACGACAAGATCGCGAGCGCGCGTTTTGCCTTGGGCGGCGTTGGAACGCGGCCGTGGCGGGTGCGCGACGCCGAGCGCGCTTTGGCCGGACAGGCTCCGAGCGACACAGTGTTCCGCGCCGCCGCCGACATCTGCCTCCAGGGCGCGCGGCCGCAAGGCCAGAACGGCTTCAAGGTCGAACTCGCAAAGCGCTGCATCGTCCATGCCTTCAAACAAGTCACGCGCTGAAGCGTCGAGGTCATCCGATGTCAGAACCGCAAGCAGCTTCCTCGATCGGCTACATCGGCAAGGCGCTCGCCCGCGTCGACGGCCCGCTCAAAGTCACCGGCACGGCACGCTACGCTTCCGACCACAACTTTCCGAACATGCTCTATGCCGTGCCGGTCGGCGCGACGATCGCCAAAGGCAAAGTCACGGCCATCGATTCGTCGCGTGCCCGGCAAATGCCGGGTGTGCGCGCGATCCTCAGGCGCGGCGACCTCGCCCCGATCGCGTACATCACGCCGGACTTTGGCAACTCGCTCATGGTGGACGAACCGCGGCCGCCGTTCGACGACGACGTAGTCCGCTACTACGGCCAGTACGTCGCGCTGGCGGTGGCCGACACGTTCGAAGAGGCGAAGGCAGCCGCCGACGCCGTCGCCGTCACTTACGCGCCGGAAACGCCGAACGTCGATCCGCACCTGGTCGCAGACAAAACCAAGGTGATGAGCGAGCGCGGCGATGCCGCAGAGGGCTATGCTGCCGCGCCCGTCACCATCGACACGCTTTACGGCATAGCGCCGGAGACCCACAACCCAATCGAGACCCACGCGACGGTCGCGGTCTGGGACGGCGACACGCTCACGCTCTACGAGACCTCGCAGGGCGTGATCAATCATCGGAACGTGCTTGCCGACATGCTCGGCCTGCCGCGCGACAAGGTGCGGGTGATCGCCAAATTTATCGGCTCGGGATTCGGCTCAAAGCTGTGGCCGTGGTCGCAATCGCCGCTGGCGGCGGCCGCGGCGATGAAGCTCGGCCGGCCCATTAAGCTCGTGCTGAGCCGGCCGATGATGTTCCACGCCGTGGGGCATCGGCCGCGTATCGAGCAGCGCGTGCGCCTCGGCGCGCGCAAGGACGGCAGGCTGACGTCGCTGCAGCAGGATTATGTGAATACGACGTCCATCCTCGACGACTACGAGGAAAATTGCGGCGAGGCGACGCCGCACATGTACAGCGTTCCGAATTTGCGGGTGACGTCCGGTCTAGCCAAACGCAATATCGGCACGCCGACGGCGATGCGCGGGCCTGGCGCGGTGCCCGGATTGTTCGCCACGGAGTCCGCCATGGACGAGCTCGCGGTCAAGCTCGGCATCGATCCCGTGCAATTGCGGCTGATCAACGAGCCGGAGCTCGACGAAAGCCTCGGCGTGCCGTTCTCCTCGCGTCATCTCAAGGAATGCCTGACGTTCGGCGCCGACAAATTCGGCTGGTCGAAGCGTACCCCACAGGTGGGCTCGATGACGCGCGACGGCATGACGCTCGGCTGGGGCATGGCGACGTGCTCGTGGATCGCCGCGAAATTCGATTGTAGCGCGTCGGTGGAACTGCGCGACGACGGCACGGTCCGTGTCGCTTCCGCCTCCCAGGATATCGGCACCGGCACTTATACAGTGATGGCGCAAATGGTGGCCCAGACGCTCGGCATCGCCATCGAGCGCGTCGAGGTCGTGATCGGCGACAGTAGCTTGCCGTCGGGCGCGATTTCCGGCGGCTCGATGCTCACCGCCTCGCTGGTGGCGCCTATCGAGGGCGCGATCGCGGCAGCCGGCAAGGCACTGGTCTCAGCGGCCGTCGCCGGCCAAAGCTCTCCGTTCAGCGGCGTCAAAGCCGACGAGCTTGGGTTCAGCCGTGGCCGGATTGAAGCGAAAAACGGCAATCGGCGCACGATGGCATTCGACGAAGTCTTACGGGCGTTGAAGATCAAGACGGTCTCCGGGGAAGGCTCGGGCGAAGGCACTTTCGGCGTCGAGGGGAAGCCGAAATTGTCCAGCCACTCTTTCGGCGCGCATTTCGTCGAGGTGAGCTGGCAGCCGGAGATCGCGCGGCTACGCGTCTCACGCGTCGTTTCGGTGTTCGACGCCGGGCGCATTCTCAACCCGCTCATGGCACGCAACCAGATCGAGGGCGCGATCGTCATGGGCATCGGCATGGCGCTCTTCGAGGGCACCGATTACGAGGCGGGGAGCGGCAAGCCGGTGAATGCGAATTTCGCCGATTACGTGGTCGCGACCAATGCCGATGTGCCGGAGCTCGATGTGCATTTCATCGAATATCCGGATTTCAATCTCAACACGCTCGGCGCGCGCGGCGTGGGCGAGATCGGCTTGGCCGGCACCGCGGCGGCCCTCACCAACGCGGTTTATCATGCAACCGGCGTGCGCGTCCGCGAGCTGCCGCTCCGGATCGAACACCTCCTTTGAGAGGACGGAGGCGCACGCAAGCTTAGCATCGCAAATTGCAAATTCGAGGAGCGCAGCTAAATTGGACTTGCCTGCGTGGTATTTCACGCTCCTTCCCGTGGCAGGGTTGGCAGTCACGCCTCCACTGATGATTCGCGCCCTCGGGGCGCACCGCCAGATCCAGACTTGGGCTAGTATGGTGAGTAAGGCAGCCTATCCTCAGTCACCAAACAACCCAATTGAAGCTCACTTGCCCGCTCCTCCCCCGGCATTGCGGGCGAGGGGCGGCCCGTGGTTGCGGCTGCGCCAGGGTTCCGTAATCTAGGGCGTGCGCGCCGGTGGCTCAGCTGGATAGAGCGTTGCCCTCCGAAGGCAAAGGTCAGAGGTTCGAATCCTGTCGGGCGCGCCAATCAAATCAATGACTTATTCAAAATCGTCCGAAAGCTCGTGAAGGCCAAGCTCACCACAAACTCACCAACGAAACGGCTGTGTTGGCGTGCAATCGGCGACCACTCTGACACAGCCGAGCGACGCTTTGTTCGTCCTTCAAGGGATCATCCCCGAATACACGGTCGTGCGCTAAGGCATTCCCAGACCCAGCTCGAGTTGCTCGGAGGAGGTGCTGTCGGGCCTCTCAAAGCTCGAAAGAGTCACACCGACCAGCCGGATACCTTTGGCCGGGGGAAACACCGTCCGCACGAGGGCGATGCTGACGTCGTGCAGGGCGTCTTGAGACGCGACGATCGCAGGCAGGGTTCGGCTGCGCGTGGCCTGTTGGAAATCGGCGTACTTGATCTTCACCGTCACGGTCCGGCCAAAGGCCCGCGCCTTCTCGCACCAAGCCCAGACCTCGTCCGCCATCGCCTGCACGCCAGCCTCGATGTCGGCCGGATCTGTCAGGTCGTTGGAAAAGGTCGTTTCCGATCCCGAGGACCTGCGCGGGCGGTCCGGCACGACCGGGCGGTCGTCCTTCGCCAGTGGCGATGGTGTGATACCAAGCACAGGCCTTGCCGAAGTGCTGCTGCAGGAGGCTAATGATTGCCGCCTCAGATCGGCGCCGGTGAAGATGCCGAGCCGGTTCATCTTGCTCGCGGTGACCGGGCCGACGCCGTGGAACTTGCCGACCGGCAAGGCCTCGACGAACGCCGCGCCCATCGCGGGCGTCACGACAAACTGGCCGTTGGGCTTGCGTCGGTCGGAGGACAGCTTGGCGAGGAGCTTGTTATAGGAGATGCCGGCTGACGCGGTCAGGCCGGTCTCGTCGAAGATGCGGGCGCGGATTTCGGCCGCGGTAGCGACCGCCGTCGAAATGCCCCGGAGATTTTCCGTGACGTCGAGATAAGCTTCGTCCAGCGAGAGCGGCTCGATGAGCGCCGTGTAGTCCGCGAAGATCGAATGAATCTGACGCGATACGGCTCGATAGATCTCGAACCTTGGCGGCACGAACACAAGGTCCGGGCATTTGCGCAGCGCCGTGCTCGACGGCATAGCCGAGCGCACGCCGAAGGCGCGCGCCTCGTAGCTCGCGGCGGCAACAACCCCGCGCTTTGCGGCATAGCCGACCGCGACCGGGCGGCCCTGCAAGGCCGGATCATCGCGTTGCTCGACCGACGCGTAGAAGGCGTCCATATCGACGTGGATGATCTTGCGTGTGCCCGATTCGCTCATGGCAAAAGCCACCTTACCAGGACGGAACGGAAGAAGAAGAGCCCCGCAGTTCAACCCCGTTGGCAAGTACGTCCGCTCCCATCAGGAGGGGACGTGAGCTAAATGGCGAAAACGACGCGATGGGCCACAACCTGACATTCGTATCCGCCCATCAAGAATTTGGCGACCCCCGTCCATTCGCCTCATCTTAGCTTCACCAGCATCTTTCCGAAGTTCTCGCCCTTGAACAATTTGAGAAAGGCTGTGGGCGCGTTCTCAATGCCGTGCTCTATGGTTTCCTTCCACGTGATCTTGCCTTCGTGTATCCATCTGGACATCTCTCTCTGGAACTCGGGCATGTGATCGAAATAGTTCGCGATGTTGAACCCCTCCAGCCGAAGGCTCTTGCCCATGACAAACATGATGTTACGTGGTCCGTCGGGCAGCCCTGTGGCATTGTATTGTGAGATCATTCCGCAGATCGCAAAGCGAGCAAACGGGTTGGCTGCTGCGAGTGCCGCCTCCAGGTGCTCGCCGCCGACATTTTCGAAATAAACATCGATGCCCGCGGGGCGCCACATGCAGCAGGGCCTCGGTCAGATCGCCAATAACCTTGTAGTCGATGACGTGGTCGACACCGATGTGCTTGAGAAAGGCACACTTAGCCGCACCGCCTGCCGACCCTATGACGGTGTGCCCCTTGAGCTTGGCGATCTGGCATACGACCGATCCGACGGCACCGGACGCGGCCGAAACGAAAACGACGTCGCCAGGTTTAATCATTGCGATCTTGAGCAAGCCGACCCAGG
>DATNNK010000521.1:0-7652 GCA_035601875.1 Casimicrobiaceae bacterium
TGATCAGCGCCCATTCGACGCGCTCGTCCATCTGTCGCTGGCTCAAGGTTTCGTACAGCCTAACGCCAAACGCGATGTTGTCATAGATCGACATCGGAAACGGCGTCGGCTTCTGAAATACCATGCCCACCCGCGCCCGCAACATATTGAGGTCGGTTCCCGGGTCGAGGATGTTGGCACCGTTGAACAAGATCTCGCCGATCGCGCGCTGGCCGGGATAGAGTGAATACATCCGGTTCAGCGTTCGCAGCAGCGTAGACTTGCCACATCCCGACGGGCCGATGAACGCGGTCACGCGTCGTTCGGCGATATCCAGGTCAATGTCTTTCAGTCCCTGGAACTTGCCGTAGAAGAAATTGAGATCCCTGATGGACATCTTGGGCGATGTCTGCGGCAGCAGCGCGTGCTCCTTCTCCGGCCGTGTCGCAACCGCTTCGAAATTCATTGCGCTCCCCAACGGCAATCCACGGCTATCTGGCGGCGGACTGGCGGAAGAACGTACGCGCCAGAATGTTGATCGCCAGCACCGCAAGCGTGATCAGCAGCGCCCCGGCCCAGGCCAGCGTCTTCCAGTCCTCGAACGGACTCATCGCGAACTGGAAGATCACCACCGGCAGGTTCGCCATCGGCTGATCCATGTTCACGCTCCAGAACTGGTTGTTAAGCGCGGTGAACAACAACGGCGCGGTTTCGCCCGACATCCGGGCCACCGCCAGTAACACGCCGGTGATCACGCCGCCGCGTACTGCCTTGAGCGTCACCATGAGGATCACCTTCCACATCGGCGCTCCCAGCGCGATCGCCGCCTCGCGCAGGCTGCTCGGGACCAGATGCAGCATGTTCTCGGTTGTTCGCACCACGACCGGAATGGCAATCAGCGCCAGCGCCGCCGAGCCGGCCCAGCCGGAAAAATGTCCCACCTGCGCGACGTAAACCGTATAGACGAACAGTCCTATCACGATCGAAGGCGCCGACAGCAGGATGTCGTTGATGAATCGCGTGGTGCTGGCGAGCCAACCGTCCTTGCCGAATTCAGCCAGATAAATGCCGGCCAGGATTCCGATCGGCGTGCTGATGAACGTTGCGACGCCGACGATGACGACACTTCCGAAGATGGCGTTGAGCAAGCCGCCTGCGGAGCCCGGCGGCGGGGTCATCTGAGTAAATAGCGTCGGTGCAAGCGCCGCGAAGCCGTTGGCAAAGAGCACCGTCAGTATCCACAGCAAAAACGCCATGCCGAAGGCCATGGTGGCGAGCGACATGGCGAGATTGAAGCGGTTGACGAACAGGCGCTTGCGGTAACGCCCGGAGGCTGCCCGGTCAAAGCTCGCAGTCGTCATGTTCGCCGACCCTCACCCTTGGCCAGCTGCGAGATGAGCAGGCGCGACAATCCAAGCACGATCAAGGTCAGCACGAACAAGACCAGTCCGAGCGTGATCAGCGACGCGCGATGGATCGGATCCGCCGCCTCGTTGAATTCGTTGGGGAGCGCCGACGCAATGGAATTGCCCGGCTCGTAGAGCGAGCTGCTGATGCGATAGGCATTGCCGATGATGAAGGTGACCGCCATGGTCTCGCCGAGCGCGCGGCCCAAACCCAGCATGATGCCGCCGATGACGCCGACCTTGGTATATGGGAGCACGACATTGCGCACCACTTCCCAGGTAGTGCAGCCGATGGCGTACGCGGACTCCTTCAATACCGGCGGCACGATCTCGAACACGTCGCGCATCACCGACGAAATAAAGGGAATCACCATCACCGAGAGAATGATGCCCGCGGAGAGCATACCGATGCCGTTCGGGGCGCCTTTGAACAACGGACCCACTATCCAGATGTTGCCGAAGATTTTTTGCAGCAACGGCTGCACGTAGTCGCCGAACAGTGGCGCGAACACGAACAGCCCCCACATGCCGTAAATGATCGAGGGGATCGCCGCCAGAAGCTCGACTGCCGTGCCCAGCGGCCGCTTGAGAATAGGAGGACACATTTCGGTGAGGAAAAGGGCGATGCCGAAGCTCACGGGGACGCCGATCAGCAACGCGATGGCCGATGTCACCAGCGTTCCGTAAATCGGGGCGAGCGCTCCGAATTCGCTATTGACCGGGTTCCAGACATTGGTGAAAAAGAACCCCAGCCCGAACTTTTCCAGCGCCGGCAGCGCCGCGTAGGATAGTGCGCCGATGATGGCGAGCAACATCGCCAGCACCAGCACCGCGAACGACATGGTCGTGTGTTCAAACGCCCAATCCTGCCAGGGCGCCGCGGCTTGTCGCCGGGCCGGCGGTTTCGGCTCGCGCTGTCCGCGCGATTCGACGCGTAGATCCATCGGGCCAGGCAGTGTCATCGAAGCGGAAGTGTCCGTCATGATACTTCCCTTGCCTGGACATGCGCCGGCCGCGGAGCCGCGGCCGGGAGGCTCCGAATTGCCTGCGGGTCCTTGCCCGCTGTAAGGCCCGCGCTGAGGCCCGCTATAAGGCCTCCAGCCTCCACTAGTTCCAGACTGGCTTGCCGGATCCGTCCTTGAGCTGGGCGCGCCACGCGTCGGCGATAACCTTGGTCACGCTGTCGGGCATCGGCACGTAATCGAGCTCGGTTGCCATCTTCTGCCCGCTTTTGAGCGCCCAGTCGAAGAATTTCAGTACCTCGGTGGCATTCTGCGGCTTGTCCTGCTTCTGGTGCATCAGGATGAAGCTCGCGCCGGTGATCGGCCAGCTCGTCTTGCCAGGCTGATCGGTAAGAATCTGATAGAAACCCGGCGCGTTCTTCCAGTCGGCGTACGCGGCCGCGGCCTGGAAGGTGTCGTCGTCCGGCTGTACGAATTGGCCCTCCTTGTTTTTCACCGAAGCGTAGCTCATCTTGTTTTTCTTGGCATAGGCGTACTCGACGTAGCCGATCGAACCCTTGATCCGCTGCACGTACGCCGCGACGCCTTCGTTGCCCTTGCCGCCCACGCCTTCCGGCCAGGCTACCGCGGTGCTGGCGCCGACCTTCTCTTTCCATTCGGGGCTGACCTTGGAAAGGTAATCGGTCCAGATGAAGGTCGTCCCCGAGCCGTCCGAGCGGCGCACCACGGTGATCGGATCGGCCGGCAGCTTGAGGCCAGGATTCAGGTCGGCAATCGCCTTGTCGTTCCAGTTCTTGATTTTGCCGAGGAAGATGTCGGCCAGAACCGGACCCGTGAATTTGAGCTGCCCGGGGGCGATGCCTTCGAGATTGACGACCGGAACCACGCCGCCGATGATCGCCGGAAACTGCATCAGGCCAGCCTGCTGCAGATCGTCGGGCTTGAGCGGCATGTCGGAGGCGCCGAAGTCGACGGTCTTGGCCTTGATCTGAGCAATACCTCCACCCGAGCCGATCGACTGGTAATTGAGACCGACGCCGGTCTTCTGCTTGTAGGCGTCTGCCCACTTGGCGTAGATCGGATACGGAAAGGTCGCGCCGGCGCCGGTGATGTCGATGGCTTGCGCTTCGAGGCCGAAGCCAACCAACGCTACCCCCAGGAAGGTCGCCACATAGCGCCTGATATTCATTGCCGGTCCCTCGCATTTGAGCAGCCGACATTGTCGCGGGCGACTGTGACAACGACATGACAGGCCGGCGCGAAAGGGCGACGCAGGCGGGCGTCTGAATCGACCGCCGTCAGCTTGCGAGCAGCGACGCTCCCGGCCGGACCCGGGTGAAGCGTACCGGGATTGCCTCGACGTCGAGCGCGCCGGCGTGTTCCCGGACTCGGATAAAGGTCGTTGCCGAAAGCTCTCCGGGCTCGGGGAAATCCGCTCTAAAATGCGCTCCCCGCGAATTCTCACGCGCGACCGCGGCGCGAACGATCGCCCGGCTGACTGCGACCAGGTTGGTCAGGTTGAGCCAGTCGTGCCAGGTCAGGTTGAACGCGCGGGTCCGCGCCGCGCTCGGCAGCGCGTAGCCGTGAAGCCGCTGTGCAAGCGCATCGAGGGACCTTGCCGCGCGCGCGAGGCTCGCCGCGTCGCGCACGATGCCCGCGTCGTCCCACATGGTCGTGTGCAGCTGTTCCCGGATCGCCTCCAGATCGCTGGCTTCCCCCGAGTCAAACGGGCGCTCGGCGCGCGCGATCGCGGCGTCGACCGCGCCTGAATCGGAAACGCGAAATGAACCTTCGCGGGCGACCCACGCCGCCATCGCGTCACCCGCGATGCCGCCGAAAACGGTGGAATTGGCCACTCCGTTGCCGCCTAGCCGGTTTGCGCCGTGCACCCCGCCGGAGTCCTCGCCGGCAACGAACAGTCCTGTCAGCGTGGTGGTGCAACCGGCGGCGAATTCGACGCCGCCCATCATGTAATGCGCGGTCGGAACGACTTCGACCCGTCCGCCGGCAAGATCGAAGCCGCAATCCGCGCAGCGTTCGACCATGCCCTTGAACTGACGTCGCACATTGTCGGCACCCAGATGCGCCATCGACAGCCAGACTCCGCCGTTGGGCGTGGTGCGGCCGGCGCGCATTTCGGCGTAGATCGCGCGCGAGACGATGTCGCGCGTCGCACGCTCACCGCGCGGATCGTACTTCTGCATGAAGCGCTCGCCGTTGCCGTCGAGGAGATATCCTCCGGCGCCGCGCAACCCCTCTTCCAACACCGTCCCAGTCATCCGCGTATGCGCACCGGCGAGCAGCCCCGTGGGATGAAACTGGACCATTTCCATGTCCCGCAGCGGAAGGCCGGCGGCCAGAGCCATGGCCATTCCATCGCAGCTCTTGTCTCCGGAAGGCGTATGAAAGCGGTACATGGTCGGCCCGCCGCCGGTCGCAAGCAGAACGGCCTGGGCCTCGACCAGAACGTACTCGCCGTCGCGCATGTCGACCAGCAGCACACCCGCGAGCGCGCTACCGTCGGCGGTCAAGATGAATTCCAGCGCCCGATGCTCTTCCAGTCGCGCGATGCCGCGCGCCCACACCTGCTCCGCCAGGCGATTGATGATCTCGATGCCGGTCAGGTCTCCCTTGTGCACGGTGCGATCGAAGGTCTGACCCGCGAACGCTTTTTGGTGGATCGTGCCGTCGGGATTGCGATCGAAAAAACAGCCGATCTCGTTCTCGAGCTCATGAACGCGCTCGATCGCGCCGGTGACCAGCGTCCAGGCGAGGTCCTGATCCGGGAGCCATTTGCCGCCCTCGATGGTGTCCATGAAATGGCGCTCGACCGAGTCGCCGGCGGCGAGCGCGACGTTGTAGCCTCCCTGAACCATGCGCGTGCAGCCGCATTTGCCAAGCAAACCCTTGACCGCGATAGTGATCGACAGCGACGGATTCGCCGCTTGTGCGTGCAACGCGGCGAACAGCCCGGCGCCGCCCGAGCCCAGAATGAGTATGTCGGTGCGAAGACGGCGCATGCCACTAGACCCAGCTCAGCGGGATTTCACACCCAGTGTCGCAAGCACGGCCGCGCGCTTGTCGCGCGCTTTGACGTCGACTGCGTCGTACAAGCTCCCGCCATGGCTGTCCATGGCCACCCGCAGCGGACCGAAATCACGGATGCGAAAGCGCCAGAGGCTCTCCGGATTCAGGTCGTCGAGATCGACGTCCTCGATCGCTTCGATCCACGTCGTCTCCAGCGCCGCGGTGCCTCCGATGATGGCCAGATACGCTCCCCCCAGCTCGCCGAATGCTGCCAGCGACGCGGCGCCCAAGCCGCCTTTGCCGATAACGAGGCGCACCCCGTAGTGCTGCATGAGCGGCCGCGTGAAGCGCTCCATGCGCGCCGAGGTCGTGGTACCGATGCAAACCGGGGCGTAACCGGTAGGATGCTGCGGCGACGGCGCGACCTTTTTCACGTTGGGGGCGGTGTGGATGACCGCGTGCCCGGCAAGATTGAATCGCGTGGTACGGCCGCGATCGAACATCGCGATCTGCGTCGCATCGCGAATGCCGTACAACGTCCGCTGCAGCGTCACGGTGTCGTCGACGCGCAGCGCGCGCGCTTGCGCCTCGGTGATCGGCGTCGTCAGGTCGTGGTGCGTCATGGTCCTAGAATCCGTACGTCACGCCGGCATCGGTGATGGTCGCGCTGGCCCGGCGCGCCGAGTGACACTGCATGTTGACCGCGACCGGATTCATGGTGATGTGAGTCGCAGCGAGCTCGACATGCACTGCGAACGCCGTCGAATCGCCGCCCAGGCCCTGCGGCCCGACACCGAGCATGTTCACCGCTTCGGAGAGCTCGGTCTCCAGCTTGGCGCCTTCGGGATCCGCGCATTGCGTTCCAAGCGCACGCGTCGCCGCAATCTTGGCAAGGTGGACGCACAAGTCGGCGGTACCGCCGATACCGACGCCGATGATGGTCGGCGGGCAGGTCTTGCCACCGGCGTCGAGCACGCAATCGACGACGAAAGTCTTGATCGCATCGACACCCTCGGCGGGAAGCGCCATCTTGAGCCAGGAGTTGTTCTCGGACCCGCTGCCCTTGGGAATCATCTCCACCCTGACACCCTCGGCCGCGTCGGCGTGATCGATATGGATCACCGGAACGCCGATGCCGCACGAGGTGTGCTCGTTCTTGCGCGTCAGTGGATGCACGATCGACGAGCGCAGCGGATGCTCGCGCGTCGCGCGCTCGCAGCCCTTGCGTATCGCTGCCTTGAGCGCGGTGCCGTCGCCGTCACCGAACTGCACGCCCCGGCCGATGGTCACGTTGTAGATCGGGATCCCGGTATCCTGGCAGAGCAGGTTGTCGGTCGCCTCCGCAATCGAGATGTTCTTGATCATCGTGCCCAGAACATTCTGTGCCGTCGAAGACGTCTCTTTTGCCGCGAGCGTGTCGAAGCCGCGCTTGACGTCGGGCGGCAGGATCTTGAGCGCCCGGATGTAGAGCTCCTTGGAGACGTTCTCGATCGTTTTCGGGTCGATCCGCATGGCGTTCCAGTTTATCCAGACGGGCTTTAGAACAAGTTGAGCGCGAATGCCAGCGCGCAACACACCGTCGCGCCGCCCGCGGCGGCGAGCAGCATGGCTTGCGATTCGCGCCGCCAGCCGACAAATTCGATGAGCAGTAACCTTAAGCCTCCCGTCAGGTGGGCCGCAAGCAGCGCCACCAGCGCGACCTCGGACGCCTTGACCCAGGGACGTTCGGTCCAGGCGAGGAATCCGTCCAGCGATGCATCGCCCGATAGCGCCGTTCCCAGCGCGAGGAAGTGCAATGGCAGGAAGAGTGCCAGCAGAATACCGGTGACGCGATGCACGATCGATGCCCAGTACGCCGGATGATCGCGATGACGCCAGGTGTGAAGGGTCATAGCGTCATCGCGGCGACGGCACGCCAGCCCAGCGCCAGAAGCAGCACGCCGATCGCAACGCAGCAAGCATCGGCGGCGCGTCCGCGCCATTGCAGCCATTCCCCGGCCACGGTGCGCAGTCCGATCGGAGCGTGAATCGCCACCGCGAGCACGAACAAGCCGTAAAACGTGCCCCAGCCGACGTTGCCACGCGTACGCCCGAGAATCTCGGCCGCGGTCAGGCCACCCCTGACCGCGACGATCATGGTGGCCAGATGCACCACAACGCAAAACGCAAGCAACGCGGCGGTCGCGCGCTGCGCGATCCACAGCAGCGTTTCCGAGCGCGCGCTCACAGCGTTCCCTTGAGCGCGGCGCGGGCGGTGGCGCGCTTCAAGCCGGCGATG
>DATNNK010000522.1:0-2007 GCA_035601875.1 Casimicrobiaceae bacterium
TTGATGAAGTCGAGTATCGCCATGTGGAGTCCGTTTGCGTTATCGGGATTGCGTTCCTGCCCGCCCGCTCTTGCCTTACTTGCGGGCGGTGGGAAGTTTCTTGAGCTCCGCCGCGGCTTGCGTCATCTCGGCTTCGATCCGGTCCAGCGGCAACGCTCCCGGAGTGAAGGAGCCATCCTCGAACACCAGCGTCGGCGTCGCATTGACGTGGTACTTCTGGCCGAGCAGCGCGGTTTGTGCGATCGGCGTCGCGCAGTCCCCCTTGTTGTCGGGCAGATTGCCGGTGTCGAACCATTCGTCCCACGCCTTGATCCTGTCCGGCGAGCACCAGATCATCGCCGACTTGCGCGCCGAATCCGGGTGCAACTGATCGATCGGAAACAGAAATGTATAGATAGTCACGTTGTCGAGGCCCTTCATCTCGGCCTCGAGGCGCTTGCAATATGGACAATCGGCGTCGGAAAAGATCGCCAGCTTGCGCGAGCCGTCGCCCTTCACCTTCTTGATCGCGAGCTCCAGCGGCAGGGAATCCCACGCGACGCGGTTCAGCCGCTTCATGCGCTGCTCGGTGAGGTTGGTTCGGGTCGCGGTGTCGTACACGGAGCCGACAATCACATAATTCACCCTGCCATCGGTGTACAACATGCGATCGTCGAGCTGCGCCTCGAAAAGGCCGAAATAGGGCGATCTGGACACATTGCGGATCGGCGCGCCGGGAAATTTCGCCTCCAGCGCTTGCTTCACCGCGGCGAGCTCTCTGGCAGCGGCGTCAGACTTCGCGTCCTGGGCCGACACCGGCAATGCAAGCGCCAGCAAAAAGCAGGCTGCTGACAGATGACGCAAAATCGGACGCACAATGATTCGCATTACAACGGCTCCGGGTACATGGGTGGCGCTTGGACAGTTTACCGCAGCGCTGGTTGCGCCAGCAGTCTCTTCAGCGGCCCGAGGGTTCCGACAAGGCTCATGCCGCGATTGCGCAGTGCCCCGATCCATGGGGACCGGCTGCCGAACAGGCGCACCAATCCGTCGGTGACGCCCTGCATCGCCAACACCGGCTCGAGACGACGCCTTGCGTAGCGCTGAAGCAACAACGACGACCCGGGGTCGCGGACGGCGCCGCGGCCGGCCAATATCGCGCACAGCGCGGCCGCATCGCCGAAGCCGAGGTTGACTCCCTGACCCGCCAGCGGATGTACGCCGTGCGCCGCGTCGCCCACCAGCGCCAAGCGTTGCGCGATCACCGACGGCAACCGCAGCAAGGACAAAGGAAAGGACGCCGGCGCGGTGATCGTCGTCAGCGCGCCCAACGCCCGCGCGCCCACCAGCGCGACCCGCTCCGCCAACGCGCCGCCGTCGAGCGCGAGCAATTCATCGGCCAGCGGCTCCGGCGCCGACCACACCATCGAGATTCGACGGCCCGGAAGAGGCAGCCACGCGAGCACACCGCCGTCGGATAAAAACCACTGGAACGCGCGACCGCGATTGGCCAGCTCGCTGGCGAAATTGGCCACTATCGCGGTCTGAGAATACGGCCTCGGATCCTGATGCATGCCGGCCTGCGCGCGCGTCCAGGATCGCACACCGTCTGCGCCCACGATCAATCGCGTCGACAGCGCGTCGCCGCCATCGAAGCGCAACTCCGCGGCACCGGCGCCCCATGCGATGCTCGCCGGCGTTCGCGGCGCCAGCATGTCGATCCCCGGCGTATCGCGAACGCTGGCGATGAGGGCAGCATGGAGCTCGCGGTTCTCGACGATCCATGCCAGGGCCCGCTCGCCGAGCTCATGTGCCGAGAAAGTTAGTCTGCCGCCCGCATCGCCGCGAACATCCATCGATTCGATCGCAGACAGACGATTCGCTCGCAGCCGCTGCCAGGCGCCGATGTCGTTGAGGAACGCGACGCTGCCCGGGCTGACGGCATAGACACGCGCATCCCAATCCTCATCGGTCGAGGAACCGGGGACCACACTGACGTTCGAGGCATCGACACTCGATCGATCGACG
>DATNNK010000523.1:0-2295 GCA_035601875.1 Casimicrobiaceae bacterium
CACCGAGCATCGAATACCCGCAGCGACGGCGAGGACCGGCGCCTGATGCCCGGATCAAATGCCTGTTGACGGTCGCGCTGCGTCAACCCAGCACCGTCTCTGAGTCGGAACGGCCCGCCTGTAGGCGACGACACGTACGGGTCAATTCGGTTGGCATGGTGCTTGCGTCGTCAGGTTGATGGACGTCAATCCACCCCTCGGCAATGCATTGACGCTCGAGCCTGTCGAGCTCTCGACACCTGGAGGTGACGCGGCTCGCGCGGTATCCAACGAATCCTCCGCCAATTCAAAACCCAAACGCGACCTTGGTATAACGACCGCAGACGAGTTCCTCGCAGCGGCGGCCGACGAGTACCAGAAAGGCCGTATCGACCCAGCTCTCTGGCGCCGCGTTGCAGACCAATGCGATGATGCATCGTTGGTGATCGCCGCTTATCTGCGCGCACGCGCGACGGCGCTGCACCAGAAACAAGACGAATACCTACAAAGGCAGACGCGCAGAGCCGGCCCGGCGCGGAGCGCGAGTGAGCGAAAGGTCGAGCCGGAACCGCGCCTTGAAATCGTGTCGACTAAGGTCGCCGGTGTCCGTTTCCTAGGCGTGCAACCGAAGCTCAAGTACCTGGCAGCGGTTGCGGCTGCGCTAGTATCCGTTGTCGTAGTCGTGTGGCTGCTAGCTTCACCGTGGCAGAGCGAACCGGTGGCACAGCCGATCGTGTCCGCTGCGCGGCCCTCTCTCAACCGGTCCGCACCGCCAATCCCGCTCGGGAGCGAGCAAGCGCTCGTCAAGGGTACGAGCGGCGGCACGGACCCCGGCGGTCAAACCCCCGAGCTCGAGACCACGGTGCAGCAACTGAAGAACGACGGCAAATGGAACGTGCTCGTGCTCTATGCATCCGAGTGGACGCGGAAGGACCCGAACAATGCAGCCGCATGGTACGAGCTCAGCGTCGGGTATGCCAATCTGCGACAACTCGAGGAGGCGTTCGACGCGGCCACCAAAGCGGTGGAGCTGTCGCCGGGAAGCGCTCTATTTTGGCGAAACCTCGGACGCATCAATTTGGCTGTGGAGCGCTTGCCGGAGGCAGGAATCGCTTTCGACAGGGCGTTAGCGATGAGCTCCGACGATGTGGATGCGCTGTGCGGAGCGGCGTTAATCGCGCAAAGACAGGGGCGGCCGAAAGACGCAGATGTGATTGCGAAGCGGGTCAAATCCCTCGATGGAAGTTGCCCTCGCGTGAGCGATGGCGAGAGCGTAATGGTAGTCGTAGGCGGCTCGGCGGCAAGCAAGCCCGGATTGCTAGGCGGCCGCTGACTTGGGCGTTTGCTCGGATCGACCTGCGGAATCCCGCCTTACTGATTGACCGGCTCGATGCCCGTCTTCGCGATCGCCGGCGCGGCGGCCGGCGACGCCAGGAACTTGATGAGCGCACGCGCCGTGTCCGGCTCGGCGGACGTCGAGGATATTCCAGCCGAAAACACAGTGACCTTCTGGATCTCGGCCGGCAGCGGTCCGACGATATCGATGCCCGGAACCGCAAGCAATTCACTCATCTGCTGGAATCCGATCTCGGCGTCACCGCGCGCCACTACCAAGCCAACCGGCTCGCCAGGAATCATCCTGCTCTTGCCCGCGATCTGTTCGGCGACCCCAAGCTTCGGGAACAGCACCGTGGAAAGATAAACGCCGCTCGCGCTGTCCGAATACGCGATCGACTTCGCTGCCAGCAGTGTGCGCTTGAGGGCCTCGACGGTGCCGATGTCGGGCTTCGCTGCGCCCGCGCGCACGGCCATGCCGATTTTCGCTCGGGCGAGATCGACGCGGCTGCCGGGGAGGACCTTGCCCTCCTTGATGAGGTCGTCGAGCGCGGAGCCGACCATGATCAGTACGTCGACTGGCTCTCCGCGGCTTAGGCGATTTGGAATCGCCTCGGGCGTGTTTCCCATCGAAGGCCCGGAGGCGGTGGCGACGGTGTTGCCGGTCGCGGACCGGAACTCGGGTACAAGGATGCGATATGCCGCGGAGAATCCTCCGGAGATCATCACTTTGACTTCCGCCGCCTGCGCCACACCGGCGAAAAGAAACAGGCCCGCGGCAAAAAGCGCGATCGCCCTTGATGCGAACGAATAGAATTTCATGAATGTCCTTTCGGGGCAAATGAAAACGGTTGCCGAGCAATACGGACAACCCGAGCGGTTCCGGCATCCGCCAAGCCGCGAAAACCTACTCTGTTCGACCGCTTGCGGCGCCCGCTTCGGAGAAGTCCGACCGGCGGGTTTGCGTGGATCAATACGTCG
>DATNNK010000524.1:0-4050 GCA_035601875.1 Casimicrobiaceae bacterium
GCGGCCAAGTCGGAGCAGAACGCGTCGATCGACATGGACCTGGCCGCGGGGATCCATGGCGTGGGTCACATGGACCGACTCGAGCATGTCATCGGCCATTTGGTGCAAAATGCGCTCGATGCAACCACCGGCAGGGGTCGGGTTTCGGTGCGGTTGCGCCGCGACGACAACACCGCGGTCATCGAAGTCACGGACAGCGGCGTCGGCATGACACCCGCGTTCGTCCGGGACCGACTGTTCAAGCCTTTCCAGACGACCAAGGCGACGGGCATGGGCGTCGGCATGTACGAAAGCGCGCAATACGTGACGGGGCTTGGCGGACAGATCCTGGTCGACAGCACTCCGGACGTGGGGACTCTGGTTCGTGTAGTGTTGCCACTTGGGCACGACACCGCCGCGCCTGCAATGGAACCTAAAGAAGCCGCATGAACGAAACGCTTACTCGCTTGCTCATCGTCGAGGACGACTTGGCGCTGCAGAAACAGATGTGCTGGGCCTTCGATCAATATGAAACGATCGTTGCCGGCGATCGCGAGTCTGCGATGGCGATGGTGCGTCGCCATGAACCCGCCGTCGTGACGATCGATCTCGGTCTTCCGCCGCACGCTGACGACCCGACCGAGGGCTTGCAGCTGCTCGAGGATCTCCACGGGCTTGTACCCGATACCAAGGTGATCGTCCTTACCGGCCAGAACGACCGCGCCAACGCGCTCAAGGCGATTGCGCTGGGCGCCTACGACTTCTGCGAGAAGCCGTTCGAGCCGGTCGTCCTTACGCTGATGATCGAACGGGCATTTCGCGTCTACGCCTTGCAGGAGGAGAACCGGCGCCTGCAGGCCCAGCAACACGCGCCGGCGATGTCGGGGATCGTCACCCGTGATCCCGGAATGCAGAAGATCTGCCGCACGGTGGAGAAGGTCGCCCCGACTTCGGCCACCTTGCTGATCCTCGGCGAGTCCGGCACAGGCAAGGAGCTGCTCGCGCGCGCGTTGCACGAGCTCTCGCCGCGGCATGGCAACCGGTTCGTCGCACTCAATTGTGCGGCGATACCCGAAACGCTCCTCGAAAGCGAACTGTTCGGATACGAGAAGGGCGCCTTCACCGGGGCGGCGAAACAGACTCTTGGCAAGATCGAGACAGCGCATGGCGGAACGCTCTTCCTCGACGAGATCGGTGACCTGTCGCTCGCCCTGCAAGTGAAGTTGCTGCGCTTTCTTCAGGAGCGCGTGATCGAGCGTATCGGAGGACGTCAGGAGATCCCAATCGACGTGCGCATCGTCTGCGCCACCAATCAGAATCTCAAAGACCTAACGGCGGCCGGCAAGTTTCGCGACGATTTGTACTACCGATTGGCCGAGATCGTGCTGGAGGTCCCGCCGCTGCGCGCACGCAAGGGCGACGCGGCACTGCTGGCCCATACATGCATTCACCGGTTCGGGGCCGAGCAACGGCGCGGCTCGATGACGCTGCTTCCCGACGCAGTCGCCGTGATCGAATCCTATGCCTGGCCGGGGAACGTGCGCGAGCTCGAGAACGTCATGCGGCGGGCGGTGATCATGGCCGATGGACCGGGGATCAGTGCCGCGGATATCGGCATCGCGCCGGAGCTGCAGGAGACATTGCAACTCAACTTGCGCCAGGTGCGCGACGAAGCCGAGAAGAACGCGGTGCTGCGGGTTCTCGGCAGAGTCAATGGTAATCTAACCAAGGCTGCTGACCTTCTCGGTGTCAGCCGACCCACGCTCTACGACCTCATTCACCGGTTCGGACTCAAATGAGGTGCCCGGTGGCCCTGCCGGCGTCGCGCCCGACCAAAGCGATGCCCAAATGAAGCGCGTCTGGCTGAACTCTCGGGTGAACGTCTGGTTCGCCGCCGGCCTCTGTGTCGTGCTGCTCGCCGCCTGCGGGGGCGATTCGCCCGCAACACTGGTCAAATCGGCGAAGGACTATCTGGCCAAGGGCGACTCCAGCGCTGCGTTGATCCAACTTAGGAATGCGCTGCAAAAAGCGCCGGATGACCCCGAAGCGCGATACCTGCTCGGGACTGCCCTGACCGAGCGCCGCGACTCCGCGGGCGCGGTCAAAGAGCTGCGCATGGCGCTGCAACTGGGCTATCCGGCGGACGTGGCACTGCCGGCGCTGGCGCGCGCTCTCGTCGCTGACGGGGACGCCACGGAACTGGTCACCGAGTTCGGCAACACAACGCTCGGCAGTTCCGACGCGCAAGCGGCATTCAAGACGACGATCGGCAACGCGCTGCTCTCGCTCGGCAAACTCAAGGAGGCAGAAGCCGCGTTCAACGCTGCACTTACCGCCAAAGCCGATTACGCCGATGCGCTTCTGGGCATCGCGATACTGCGGGCCGGGAGTGGAGACATCGAGGGTTCCAGGAAGATCGTCGATGCGGTCCTCGCGCAGCCGCATGCGCCACCGGAGGCGTCGCTGCTCAAGGCGCGACTTCTCGTTGCCGAAGGCCAAACCGATTCGGCAACTGTCCTCCTGATGAAGGCACTGGAGGCGAAGCCCGATTATCTGCAGGCTCGCTATCTCCTCGCTTCGCTGCTGATCGGCAAGGGCGATCTCGAACAAGCGACCGCCCAGGTCGGCGCCATCAGAAAAATATCGAAACTGGATCGTCAAGCCTACTACTTCGAGGCGCTCATTGCGTCGCGACGCGGCGACCTTCCCGCCGCTCGCGAGGCGATCCAGCAGGTGCTCAAGGGCGGGGTTGAATACGTGCCGGGCCTGCTTCTCGCCGGCGAGATCGAGTTTCGCGCCAAGCAATATAATCAGGCGCTGGACTATCTGCGCAGGGCAGTCAACGGAGCACCCGACTCGACCTATGCACAGCGCGTGCTCGCAGCGACTTATCTGCGCTTGGGCAGCCCGGCACACGCTCTGGAAGTGCTGCAACCGGCGCTGAGCCGCGGTACCCCCGATCCGCAGCTTATGACGGTCGCGGGAGAGGCCTATCTCGCCGTCGGTGACATTCCTAAAGCAGCCCAATACTTCGCGCAAACAACGGCACTGGACCCGAAAAACGCCGCGGCACGGACCCGCCTCGGCCAGGTGCGGTTCGCGGAAGGCGACAAAGAGGGTGCGATTCGCGACCTCGAGGCCGCATCGGCCATGGATCCGAACGTATCACCGGCTGACCTTGCCCTGATCACCAACCTCCTTCGTCAGAAACAGTTCGACCAGGCCCTGGCCGCGGTCGGCCGCCTCGAGAAGAAGCAGCCCAACAACCCGCTGGTCTACAACCTGAGGGGAATCGTCTACTTGACCAAGCGCGACGTCGGGGCGGCGCGCGAGAATTTCGAGCGCGCTCTGCAGATCCAGCCGGACTATCTCCCTGCGATCGGCAACCTTGCGCAGCTCGATTGGCTCGAGAAAAAGCCGGACCTGGCGCGCAAGCGCTACGATGCTGTGCTCGAAAAGGATCCCAAGAACGAGCAGGCATTGCTAGCGCTTACCAATCTTTTGCAATCGCTCGGCGGTGATCCCACGGAAATCGAGTCATTGCTCAAGAAGGCGGTGACGGCAAATCCACAGTCGATCAATGCGCGGGTCGCGCTCGTCGCGTTCTACGCCCGACGGGGCGATGGCAAGCAAGCGCTGCTGGCGGCGCAAGAAGCGAATGCCGCCTTGCCAAACGATCCTCGAACGCTCGAGCTGCTGGGGCAGGTTCAGCAGGTGACGGGCGATGCCACACTGGCGGTCGGCACCTTCAGCAAGCTGGTGGCAGCCCAGCCGGACGCGTTGGGACCGCTGCTGCGCCTTGCCGGGGCGCTGGTGGCGGTAAAGGACTACGACAAGGCGATAGAGAAAATGCGCGAGGCGCAAAAGATCGACCCGGAGCGCTTCGAACTGAGCCGCCAGATCGCCATCGTCTATGCCCTAGCCGGTCACAGCGAGCAAGCTCTGCTGGAGATCAAAGCTGTGCAGCAGCGACGGCCTGCCGACATGCGAGGCTACCAGCTCGAAGGCGACTTCTGGGGGGGGCAGCAGAAATGGCCAGAGGCGGAAACCGCCTTCCGCGCAGCGCAGAAG
>DATNNK010000525.1:0-2308 GCA_035601875.1 Casimicrobiaceae bacterium
GTCGTCCATCCGTCAGGTTTCGCTCGAATGCGCCAACTCTCGGGTCCCGCTCGAGCTTTTGGGCCTTCTTGCGGGAAAGGACGTACTGGTCGGGGCCATCGACGTCGCGACCGACAAGGTGGAAACCCCCCAGGAGGTGGCGGCAACCCTGCGGGCGGCGCTCGCCTTCGTTCCGGCCAACCGTCTCCAAGCCTGCACCAATTGCGGCATGGTGCCGCTGTCGCGCGAGCTCGCTCGCGCCAAACTGGAGGCGCTGGCGGCGGGCGCAGCGCTGGTTCGTACCGAGCTTTCCAGCTAAGTTTGCGCTTTTTGGGGCGCTTAAGGGAGCCTTGACCGCCGTTTGACCCCGCTGGGGATAGTGCGTATAGTGCCGTTTGTGTTTTGTTTCAAGTACTAAAGCACGACCTGTCCGGCTGCTTCGCTGTCGCCGAAACGCCGTACTTTCCTGTCCTTGAGATCGAAACATCGGCCGGGTTCGACCCGATTATTTTCTGTTTTAAGGAATTGGAAAACATGGCAACAGGAACTGTAAAGTGGTTTAACGACGCCAAAGGCTTTGGTTTCATTACTCCCGATGGCGGCGGCGAAGATTTGTTCGCACATTTCTCGGCGATCAACATGCCGGGATTCAAGTCGTTGAAGGAAGGCCAGAAGGTTTCGTTCGAAGTCACCACGGGACCCAAGGGGAAACAAGCTTCCAACATCCAGGCGGTGTAACGCGCTGGTTGTCGCGAGACCATAAAAAGCCGGGCGATGCCCGGCTTTTTTTTGCCTTCGGTGCCGCGTCTAGCGCGTGATCTCGCCCAGACGCGTCGTGAGTGGGCCATCCGCGGACGGGCCCCACCAGACAAGACCGAGCATTGCGCCGAGAAGCGACCAGAACAACAAAGCGTTGCCGAAGACCATCAGATCGTTGGTCGAATTCTTGACCAACATCGACAGCACCAGCGCCACGACAGCGGCCGCCCACGCCTTTTCGCGGTTGCCTCGCGGTCGCGCGTGTTGAATTGCGAGCCTCAAAAGCGCGAGCTGAAGGTACAGCCATACCGCCAAGCCGATCAATCCCACTTCCAGCGTGAGCCCCAGGAGCAAATTGTGCGCGTGGCTCGGCGCATGGACATCGATCTGACGAAACTCTGCATTTTCATCGAGATGGTAGGTCTTGGACGGCAGCGCGCGCCCGAATCCGACGCCGAGCCACGGGTGTTGCTTGGCAAGCTCCAGATACGCAGACCAGATTGCCGGGCGCGGGTCCTTGCCGATCATATCCAGCGCGGCGCTGCGAAACATCGTCTGCGGTCCTGGCGTGCGCAAACGCGAGATCACCTCGACGCTGATCGCAGAAACGATCAGACCGACGCCGATCACTGCCAGCACCGAACGCAGGTGAAGCTTGCCTCGCAGCAAGCCGAGCACGATGACGAAGCAGGCCAGAGACATGAACAGCGATACCACCAGCGTCCGGCTCTCGCTCATGATGCCGAGTGCGGCGAACGCCAGCAGCCAGATCGCGACCGCGGCGCGATAGAGCGCCTTGCGCGAGGTGAGCAGGATCAGGAATAAGGGAACCGTGACAAAAGCGACAAAGGTGCTCAGGTCCACCGTGTCGCCGGCCTTCCATGCAAGCCAACCGAGCACCCCCGGGCCCGGCGCATCGGCCCTGGGATCGATCGGCGCAATCGTGGCCGCGATGGTTGTTGCCAGCGACATCAGCGTGCCGGCACCGGCGCCGATGGTCAGGGCCAGGCGACCGCCGCGCGAGCGTACCAGCATGAAGCTCGCCAGGAAAAGCACGAACGGGTAAAGAAGATCGGTGCGAAAGCTCCGGAAGGACACCAAAGGCACCGTCGACCACAGAATCGATAGTGCCGCGAAGCCGAGCCACGCGAGCCACGGCAAGAGTGTCGGGTTGTCCTTCCACAGTGCGCTCCTGAAGTGCAGTGCCGCGGTTCCCGCGATAAAGCCCACCAGCGTGTTGCGAAGGCCGGTGACATGAGCGAGTGGAAGAATCGCGAGCAGCGTCCCCACGAACACGCAAAGCGCCCGGTGACCGATGGCGTGGGGGTCGGTCCGATCATCAAGCGCGGTCACGGTCAGGGATTCCATCAGTGGAGGCTCGTGAGCGCCCTGCTGGCGGCGGCCGGCTCGCGATTCAGCCGCACCTCGACCAGGTGATGCGCACCGTCGTCGACGAGCGAAATCAGCGGAGCGTCTTGCGCGACGCCGTCGACGGTCACCGCCGGCTCGCCTTCAGAGACGCCATGCTGCACCACCGTAATGTGATAGAGCGTATCCCGATAGCGGTAGT
>DATNNK010000526.1:0-8682 GCA_035601875.1 Casimicrobiaceae bacterium
GGCTGGAAATCGGAGGCGAGCCGCTGTCGATCCGGCTCTTTCACGACGATCAGCGGGTTCTCGCTTCGATCACCGATGAACATTTCCGCGGCTTCACGCGCCTGCCGGTGATCGGCCGCGCGCGCACGGGAGCGCAATGGACCGCCGCCTTCGCACTGGGCTCTGGTGAGCCGGTGTACGGGCTGGGCGAGAAATTCGGCTCGCTCAACAAGCGTGGGCAATTGATCGAGTCGCAGGTCGAAGACGCGCTTGGCGTCAACACCGGGCTCTCCTACAAGAATGTTCCGTTCTGCTGGGGCCCGGGCGCGGGCAAGGCGGCCTGGGGCATCTTCGTCAACACCCCCGGACGGGTCACCCACGGCGTCGGCTACCCCGAATGGTCGCACCGCTCCTATTGCGCCGTCGTCGACGATGAAGCGCTCGACCTGTTCCTCATTTCCGGTCGCGATCCCGCGCAGGTGCTGGATCACTACACGCATCTCACCGGTCGCGCGCCGGATGTCCCGCTGTGGGGATTAGGCCTCTGGGTCTCCAAAGCCTACTATCGAACGCCCGAGGAGGCCACCGCAGTCGCCGCCAAGCTTCGGGCCCGCCGCATTCCCTGCGACGTGCTGACCTTCGACGGCCGTGCGGCATGGGACGTCCAGACGCGTTTCGATTTTCATTGGGATCCGCAGCGCTTTCGCGATCCACCGTCGGTGCTGGCGAGAATCAAGGCGAACTCGCTTAAGGTGTGCGTGTGGGAATATCCCTACGTATCCATTCACTCGCCTCTGTTTCAGGAGCTCGCCGACAAGGACTACCTGCTGAAGACCGCGAACGGTGATCCGTATGTCTTCGGCTGGGATACTTCGTCGGAGACCTCGCCCTTCGGCGACGTGCTGACCGCGCTGCCGGAAAGCGGTCTGGTCGATTTCACCAATCCCGCTGCCTATGCATGGTGGCGCGACGCGCACCGGTCGCTGTTCGAAGCCGGCGTCGATGTCATCAAGAGCGACTTCGGCGAGCACGTTCCTGATGACGCGGTCGCCTTCAACGGCGACCGGGGCAAGCGCCTGCACAACGTTTATCCACTGCTGTACAACCGCTGCGTGTACGAGGCGACCAAAAAATTCGGCAGCCCGGACAGCCTACCCATGGTCTGGGCCCGGGCCGGCTGGACCGGCAGCCAGCGCTATCCGATCCAGTGGGGCGGCGACCCGCAGAGCGACTGGGAAGGCCTGGCGGCGAGCATCCGCGGCGGACTGTCGTGGGGCATGAGCGGCGTGCCCTATCACGCCAGCGACATCGGCGGCTTCTACGGCTCGGTGCAGCCGTCGGCGGAGCTTTACCTGCGCTGGCTGCAGATGAGCGTTTTCAGTTCTCACATGCGGGTGCACGGGATCGGCGCTCGCGAGCCGTGGGCATTCGGCGAGGAGAGCGAAGCGATCGCGCGGCAGTGGATCGAATTCCGTTACCGTTTGCTTCCGTATCTGCAGAGCGTGATCGCACGGGCCATTGCGACCGGTTTGCCGGTGCTGCGGGCGATGCCGCTGGCCTTCCCGACAACCGCGTTGACGCGAAGCTTCGAGACGCAGTTCATGTGCGGCGACGCGCTGCTGGTCGCGCCGATCATCGCCGCCGGCGGCGAGGTCGAGATCGCACTGCCTCCCGGCGCCTGGTACGACTTGTCGAGCCGGCAGCGCGTTGCCGGTCGCCAAGTGCTCCGCTATCGCGCGACGCTAGACCGTTTTCCGGTCTTCGGACGCGAGGGCTACGCGCTTCCCCTCGGCCCGGTCGTGCAGCACACCGGCGAAATCGACAAGGCCAAGCCGCTCGACGCGCTGTGGCTGTTCGGCACACCGTCGCACGCGCTCGAAGGTTTCGTGCAGGCAAGGATTGTGCTCGCCGAGGGACGCGCGCGGGTGTCCGCGGCGCCGGAGGTCAAGGTGGATATCTTCGGCGACCAAGCCGATATCCACGTCGAGCCGCTGACCTGAGCATTCCGCGATGAACGCGAATGCGCCCATCGCCGTCACCATGGGCGAACCCGCGGGCATCGGCCCCGACCTCTGCGTGCGGCTGGCCGAGCGTCGGTGGGCCGCGCGTCTGATCGGTATCGGCGACATCGAGCTGTTGCGCGATCGCGCCCGCCGTCTGCGTGCGGGGGTGCGCATCGTTCCTTATATTCGCGGGCGCCACGCCGCGCCGGGAACCTTCGAGGTCGCGCATTTTCCGCTGGCGGTACCCGCCGTTCCCGGACGACTCGACCCGGGCAATGCCAAAGCGGTGCTCGCGACGCTGGACGCCGCGTTGACCGGATGCCTCGCCGGCGAATTCTCCGCCATGGTCACTGCGCCGGTACAAAAGAGTGTGATCAACGATGCCGGCATGGCATTCAGCGGCCACACCGAGTTCCTGGCCGAGCGCACCGGCGCCACGGTGGTCATGATGCTGGTCGGGGCCACCGCGACCGGTCCGCTGCGCGTAGCACTGACGACCACCCACCTGCCGCTCTCCGCGGTTCCGGCGGCGATCACCGAAGCATTGGTGACCCGAACGGTGCGCATTGTCGCCGACGAGCTCTCCGCCAAGTTCCGTATTGCCAACCCGCGCATCGCAGTGTGCGGCCTCAATCCTCATGCCGGCGAGGACGGATATCTCGGGCGGGAGGAAATCGAGATCATCGCCCCGGCGCTGGCAGCGCTTCGTGAGCAGGGCATAGCCGTAGCCGGTCCGCTTCCTGCCGATACGGTCTTCGTTCCGGCCAAAGCGAGCGAATTCGATTGCGTGATCGCGATGTACCACGATCAGGGGCTCCCGGTGCTGAAGCACGCGAGCTTCGGCCACGGCGTCAACGTGACCCTCGGGCTTCCGATCGTGCGCACCTCGGTCGATCATGGCACCGCGCTCGACCTTGCCGCCGACGGCGCCGGCGCGCGCAGCGCCGATCCGGGATCGTTGTTCGCGGCGGTGGCGCTGGCCATCGAGCTCACAAATCGCGCCCATGATCCGCGCGTGACCCGCATGTGACTGCTGCCCGCCACCCGCCACGCAAGCGCTTTGGCCAGAACTTTCTCGTCGATCGCCACTACATCGACCGCATCATCGCCGCGGTCGATCCGGCGGCCGATGACAACGTCGTCGAAATCGGTCCCGGGCTCGGTGCGCTGACGCGGCCACTGCTGGAGCGGGTCAAGCGGCTCACCGTGATCGAGATCGATCGCGATCTGGCTGCCCAATTGAGCGCCGAGTTCAGCCCCGATCGGCTGCGCATGCACAACGTCGACGCGCTCAGCTTCGACTTCGCGACGCTCGGGCGAGAGGTGCGCGTCATCGGCAACCTGCCGTACAACATCTCTTCGCCGATGCTGTTTCACCTCGCGCAATACGAGAGAAACCTGCGCGACATGACGGTGATGTTGCAAAGAGAAGTCGTGCAGCGGATGGCGGCCGCGCCGGCGACGCCCGACTATGGGCGGCTCTCGGTGATGCTGCAGACCCGCTTTCGCATCGAGCGCCTGTTCATCGTGCCACCGGGGGCGTTTCGGCCGATGCCGCTCGTCGATTCGGCAATTGCGCGCCTGACGCCGCTCGAGCGCGCGAGGCCGAAAATCGATGACGAAGCGCTTTTCGCACGCGTCGTCGCCGCCGCCTTCGGGCAGCGTCGCAAGACGCTGCGCAATGCGCTCAAATTGCTGGCGACCGAGGAAGAGCTCGAGCGCGAGGGCATCGCCCCCGGTGCGCGCGGCGAAACGCTAGCCGTCAGCGACTTTGTGCGGCTCGCCAACGCGCTCGCCCGGACGGTCGAGAAATCCCGCTAGCAGGACAACTCGGCAGTACGCGAACATGTCCCGAATGAATATCGATGTTTCGCAATTTACGAGTCGAGAAACTAGCCCCAATCGCTGTCGGGGCGCCGGGTCGGCGCTTCGATTCGCACCAGCTTCTTGCGTCCGGACTCTCCGCGCAACAGCGTGACGTTGCGCTGTGCCACGCCGAACGCTTCCGCCAGAAAGGCACGCAGCACGGCGTTGGCCTTGCCTTGGACGGGTGGCGCCGCCAGCGCGATCTTCAGGCGCGCCTGACCTCCGTCGCCATAGACGCCGATGACGAGGGTGGTTTTTGCGCCCGGCTGCGCCCGGATTTGCAGCGTCAGAGAGCCGTCGGCGGCGTCGCGCCGCCAGCCCGGTGCCGTCACTGAAACAGCCGCGCGAGGCTCTGCTCCAGCCACGCCACCGGCAGGATGAGCGCGAGCTGCGCCAGAACGATCACGATCAGTGGCGACAGATCGAGCGATCCGCCCAACGGCGGGATGACCCGGCGAATCGGAGCGAGAACGCGAAATGTCAGCGCGTTGAGTACGCCGGCGAGCGGGCCGTCGGGCGCCACCCAGGACAGAATCGCCTGAATGAATACCGCGCCGATCAGAATCCACAATGACGCCTTGAGCAACTCGATGACCGCTAGCGAGAGCAGGTAGCCGGCGAGCGTGCCAGAAAATTCCGCGCCTCCGAGCGAGGCAAGCGCGGCGAGCCAGAGCACCTGTCCGAGCCAGGCAAAGAAGAGTGACGCCCAATCGTAACCGCCGAAACCGGGCAGCAATTTGCGCAGTGGTTTGACCGCCCAATCGGTGAGCGCCGTGACTGCCTGACCGATGGGGTTCCTGAACGGCGCTCGCAACCATTGCATGATGAAACGCAGCAGCGCGGCATAAACGACGAAGCCAAACGCGGTATCGATCAGAAAGCGCAGCGCCTGGTTCAGCATGAAGCGCAGCTCAACTTTCGCTGCCGAAGAGATCACCGAGCTCGCCAGCGCGCGCAAGCGCCGCTTGCGCCGCCGCGGCGACGGCGGCCTTGGTTCCAGCCTGCTCGAGCGCGGCGATACCGCGCTCGGTCGTGCCACCCTTGGACGTCACCTGTGCCCGCAGGAGCGACGGCTCGGAATCGCTTTGCTCGGCCAGGCGGATCGCGCCCGAAAACGTCGCCAACGCAAGACGTCTTGCTTCGGCGTCGCCAAAGCCGAGCCCGCGAGCGGCGTCTTCCAGCGCCTCCAGAAAATAGAAAACGTAGGCCGGACCGCTGCCGGAGATCGCCGTCACCGCGTCCAGGTCGCTTTCGCACTCGCACCACAGCGTGCTGCCGACGGCTTCCAGCACCGACGAGGCACGCGTTCGCCCCTCGACATCGACCCCCGAAAGCGCGTACAAGCCGGTGATTCCGGCGCCGATCATGGCCGGGGTGTTCGGCATGGCGCGCACCAGACGGCGGTAGCCTAGAAGCCAGCGCGACAGGTCGCTAAGCCGGATACCCGCGGCGATGGTGATCACGATCTGACGCTTGAGCAGCGTGGCCAGCTCGCGCGACGCGACGCGCACGCTTTGAGGCTTGACCGCCAGAACGATGATCTCGGCATGAGCCACCGCCGGCGGCTCGATGGCGGCGAACGTGGCGACACCGAAGCGAGCGGAGATCGTCGCGCGCGCATCGGGACTCGGGTCGACGACGGCGAAGGCGTTCGACGCACTGCCGCGCGCCACCAGGCCGCCGATCAGCGCCCGCGCCATGTTGCCGCCGCCGATGAAGGTAATGTTCAAGCTTTCATCCTCGATTGACCCCTGTTGAAAATCAGCGCTGTGTCATCGAATGGTCCATGCGAGTCGGTGTTGCCGGATCACGGGGCCCGAACAGCGCGCTGCCGATACGCAACTGCGTCGCGCCTTCGGCAATGGCAAATTCGAAATCCGACGACATCCCCATCGACAGCGTGTCGAGCGCAAGCCCTTCGCGGCGTCCGGCATCGTAGAGCTCGCGCAATAGGTGAAACTGGGCCCGCACCGGCGCCCCGTCGTCGGCCGTTTGCGCGATACCCATGAATCCGCGCAGCGCGAGGCCGGGGAGCCGCCCGACTTCGCGCGCCAGCGCCAGCGCCGTCGACGGAATCACTCCATGCTTGGCGGTCTCGCCGCTGATGTTGACCTGAACGCAAACGTTGAGCGGAGGCAAACGGACGTCGCGGGCCATCGAGAGACGCTGCGCGATCTCGTGCCGATCGATCGTTTCCACCCACGAGAAGCTCTGCGCCGCGGCCCGTGCCTTGTTGCTCTGCAGGGGCCCTATAAGGTGCCATTCGATTCCCGGGAGCCCTGACAGCGCGGCGATCTTGGGCCGTGCCTCCTGAACGTAGTTCTCTCCGAACGTGCGTTGTCCCATCGCATACGCGGTTTGAAGGGCCTGAATGGGGAAGCTTTTGCTCACCGCGAGCACTCGAATCGAGCCCGGATCGCGGTGGGCAGCCTTGGCGGCCGCGACGATGCGCAAGCGAATGTCTTGCCACGCCTTCTCGTCTAGGCTCATAATCGAATGACGCCGGCATAGGGTTGTAAAAAAGTTGTGGGCCACAAGTCGAGAATAGCCGGCCTGCCTCGTCTCCCCCTGCCAGCAGCTTGAAGTGGTCCGACGTTGGCTCCCGGGATTATAAATGGACATTGCCGAACTGCTCGCTTTCGCGGTCAAGAACAAGGCCTCCGACCTGCACCTGTCGGCCGGGCTGCCGCCGATGATCAGGGTGCATGGCGACATCCGGCGCATCAACCTGCCGCCGATGGAGCACGAGGACGTGCACGCCATGGTGTACGACATCATGAGCGACGCACAGCGCAAGACCTACGAGGAGATGCTCGAATGCGACTTCTCGTTCGGCATTCCGAATCTTGCGCGCTTTCGCGTCAACGCCTTCAATCAGGAACGTGGCGCCGCGGTTGCTTTCCGTACCATTCCGTCCAAGGTTCTGTCGCTGGAAGAGCTGAACGCCCCAAAAGTGTTCGCCGAGATGACCGACCGGCCGCGCGGGCTGATACTGGTGACCGGGCCGACTGGATCGGGCAAGTCGACCACGCTGGCGGCGATGATCAATCACGTCAACGAAAACGAGTATGGCCACATCCTCGCGATCGAGGACCCGATCGAATTTCTGCACGACTCGAAAAAGTGCCTGATCAATCAACGTGAGGTGGGTCCGCACACGATGTCGTTCGCCAACGCGCTGCGCGCGGCGCTGCGTGAAGACCCCGACTACATCCTGGTGGGCGAAATGCGCGACCTGGAAACCATCCGGCTGGCGCTGACCGCCGCCGAAACGGGCCACCTGGTGTTCGCGACCCTGCATACCAGCTCCGCGGCAAAGACCATAGACCGCATCATCGACGTCTTTCCGGCCGCGGAAAAGGACATGGTGCGGGCAATGCTTTCGGAGTCGCTGGTTTCGGTGATCTCGCAGACCTTGCTCAAGACCAAGGACCAGCAGGGCCGCGTCGCGGCGCACGAAATCATGATTGCCACTCCGGCAATCCGCAATCTGATCCGCGAGAACAAGGTCGCGCAAATGTATTCGTCGATCCAGACCAGTCAGGCGGCCGGGATGCAGACGCTGGATCAATGCCTGACCGAAATGGTTCGCCGCAACCAGATTGCCCTATCCGAGGCACGCACTCGGGCGGTAAACAAGGATCTGTTCGGGGGCTAGGCTCTCGAATTCTGGAGATCACGTCATGGAACGCGAAACCGCCACCAAATTCATCCACGAGCTGCTCGATCTGCTCGTCAAGCAAAAAGGCTCGGATCTCTTCATCACCGGCGGATTCCCTCCGGCGGTGAAAATCGATGGCAAGATCGCGCCGGTGTCGAAGACGGTCTTGACACCGCAGCACACCATCGAGATCGTGCGCAGCGTCATGAACGACAAGCAGGCAGCGGAGTTCGAGTCGACCAAGGAGTGCAACTTCGCAATCAGCCCGCCGGGCATCGGCCGCTTCCGCTGCAACGCGTTCGTGCAGATGGGGCGCGTGGGCATGGTGATGCGGACCATCAACACCACGATTCCTACCTTCGATGAGCTCAGCCTTCCGCCGGTGCTCAAAGACGTCTGCATGAGCAAGCGCGGGATCATGATGTTCGTCGGCGCGACCGGTGCCGGCAAATCGACGTCGATGGCGGCCCTTCTCGGCTATCGCAACGAGAACAGCTATGGGCACATCATCACCATCGAGGATCCGATCGAGTTCGTGCACGAGCACAAGAACTGCATCATTACCCAGCGTGAAGTCGGGGTAGACACCGAAGGCTGGTCGATCGCGCTCAAGAACTCGCTGCGGCAGGCGCCGGACGTCATTCTGATCGGCGAGGTTCGCGATCGCGAGACGATGGACTACGCCATCGCCTTTGCGGAAACCGGCCACCTGTGCCTGGCGACGCTGCACGCGAACAGCACCAACCAGGCGCTCGACCGGATCATCAACTTCTTCCCCGAAGAGCGCCGCTCGCAATTGCTGATGGACTTGTCGCTCAATATTCGCGCCTTTGTCGCGCAACGGCTCATCGCGCGCCGCGACGGACGCGGACGCGTCCCGGCGGTCGAGGTAATGCTGAACTCACCGCTGATCTCCGACCTGGTGTTCAAGGGCGACGTCTCGGGCATCAAGGAGATCATGAAAAAATCGCGCGAACTCGGCATGCAAACCTTCGATCAGGCGCTTTTTGACCTGTACGAAGCGGGGCTCATCAGCTACGAGGACGCGCTGCGCAATGCCGATTCTCTCAACGACCTGCGCCTGGAGATCAAGCTGCACGGCAAGGACGCGAAGAGCCGCAACGTCATGGCCGGCATAGGCAACATGGACCTGGTCCCGGACTCCACCAATCC
>DATNNK010000527.1:0-13043 GCA_035601875.1 Casimicrobiaceae bacterium
TGCTGGCTTTCCGATCGCGACCGGTTTTCGTATGAAGGCCTGAACGCCGAGAGCCGACTGTCGAAGCCGATGGTCAAGCACGAGGGCTCGTGGCGAGAGACGGACTGGCAGACAGCGCTCGAACATGTAGTGGGCGGACTCAAGCGCGTGCGCGAGCAGTATGGCGGCTCCGCGATCGGCACGCTTGTCTCGCCGCACTCGACACTCGAGGAGCTGTATCTCGCGCAGAAGCTGACGCGGGGCTTGGGCAGCGACAACATCGACTTCCGGCTCCGGCAGTCGGATTTCACCACCGATGCGGCATCCGGGGCAAAACCGGGTCCCATACCCTGGCTCGGCATGTCGATCGCTGAATTTGGCGCGCTCGACCGCGTGCTGGTCGTCGGCAGCTTCCTGCGCAAGGATCATCCACTGCTTGCGGAGCGCCTGCGTCAGTCGGTGAAGCATGGCGCGCAGGTTTCCATTCTGCATTCCGCAGCGGACGAACTGCTGATCACGCTCGCGCACGAGTCATTGGTCGCGCCTTCGCGTCTCCCACGAGCACTGGCCGAGATCGTTGTTGCCGCGGCAGCCGCCGCAGGCACGCCGGCGCCCGCGGCGCTTGCCGGAATCGAGGCCTCCGACGTCGCGAAGGCGATTGCCGCCAGCTTGGCGGGAGGGGCCGGCGCAGACGGCAAAAGCGGTGACAAAGGCGGTGGCAAAGGCGGTGGCAAAGGCGGCAAGGGCATTTTCCTCGGCAATTTCGCGCAGCAGCATCCGCAAGCGGCGCAGCTGCACGCACTGGCGCAGTCTCTCGCCGAGCTGACCGGCGCGCGCCTGGGCTTTCTGACCGAGGCGGCAAACTCGGTCGGCGGCTACCTTGCCTCCGCGTTGCCGAGCGCTGACGGTCTGAATGCGGCGACGATGCTGGGTGCCGGAGATGGCGTTCCTCCAAAGGCATTCCTGCTCCTGCACGCTGAGCCGGAGCTGGATACGGCCGATCCGGCACGGGCTCGGACGGCGCTTGCCGCTGCCGAATTCGTCGTTGCGCTCTCGCCTTTCAAGCACGGCGCGGTCGACTACGCGGACGTAATACTGCCGGTCGCGCCTTTTACCGAGACCGCAGGCACCTTCGTCAATTGCGAGGGCCGCGCACAAGAATTTACCGCCGTGGTGCTGCCGCTTGGCCTGGCGCGCCCGGCGTGGAAAGTTTTGCGGGTGTTGGGATCGATGCTCGGTCTCGCCGACTTCGGCTACGACAGCATCGAAGCGGTGCGCCGCGAGTTGCCATCGCCGGACGAGATCGCCGCGCGGCTGTCCAACGCGACACAGACCGCGATCGACGCGCGGGTGACGGCTGATGCCAATCGCGGCGACGGCAATATGCGCGGGGCGGAGCGCGTCGCCGACGTTCCCATTTATTTCACCGATCCGCTGGTTCGTCGCGCGCCATCATTGCAGAAGACACGCGATGCTCGCCCGCCGCTCGCGCGCGTCAACGCATCGACGCTGGCCGCGCTCAAGCTCACCGACGGCGGTGCCGCGCGCGTGCGTCAGGCGGGAGGCGAGGCGATGATGAAAATCGCGGTTGACGCAAGCGTGCCCGACGGATGCGTGCGCGTCGCGGCGGCGCACGCGAGCACCAGCATGCTCGGTCCCATGTTCGGTCCGATTGGCGTGGAGCCCGTGTGATGGATGAGCTGCTGCTGCCCGCGCAGCGCCTGTTCGGTGCCGCCTGGCCCACGGTCTGGACATTGGCGAAGATCATCGCCATCACCGTTCCGCTGATCTTGTGCGTCGCCTACCTGACGCTCGCCGAGCGCAAGATCATCGGCTGGATGCAGGTGCGCATCGGTCCCAATCGCGTCGGCCCGCTGGGTCTGCTGCAGCCGTTCGCCGACGTTTTCAAGCTCATCTTCAAGGAAATCGTTGTTCCGACCGGCGCCAGCCGGACGCTGTTCTTCGTCGCGCCGGTGCTGTCGATCGGTCCGGCGCTCGCGGCATGGGCGGTGATCCCGTTCGACGACGGCCTCGTTCTCGCCAACGTCAACGCCGGTTTGCTCTATATCCTCGCCATGACCTCGGTCGGCGTCTACGGCGTGATCCTCGCCGGATGGGCGTCGAACTCCAAGTACGCGTTTCTCGGCTGCCTGCGCTCGGCGGCGCAGATCGTTTCCTATGAAATCGCGATGGGCTTCGCGCTGGTCGGCGTGCTCATGGCGGCGTCGAGCTTGAACATCAGCGACATCGTCCGCAACCAATCGGGCGGGTTGTCGCACTGGTACATCTGGCCGCTGTTTCCGCTGTTCGTGGTCTATCTGGTGTCAGGCATCGCCGAGACCAACCGCCATCCATTCGACGTCGCGGAAGGCGAGTCCGAGATCGTCGCCGGGTTCCACGTCGAGTATTCGGGCGTGGCGTTCGCGGTGTTCTTCCTGGCCGAGTACATGAACATGATCCTGATCTCGGCGCTGGCCTCGATCATGTTCCTGGGCGGATGGCTCTCTCCGTGGCCCACTATCCCAGACGGCCTGCCCTGGCTTCTGCTCAAGATGTGCGCGGTGCTGTTCATCTTTCTCTGGATACGGGCGACGTTTCCGCGCTACCGCTACGACCAGATCATGCGCTTGGGCTGGAAGGTGTTCATTCCGATCACGCTGGTGTGGATCGTGTTTCTCGGCGCGATGATGCAGACGCGCTGGGCGTATCTGTTTCACTAGGGCCTGTTAATAGGCCCTAGCTACTCGACTGAGGAAACGGCCATGCTTCAAAGAGTGCGCGATTTCTTCAACACCTGGCTTCTGATCGAGCTTGGGAAAGGGCTGTGGGTGACCCTTGGCAACATGTTCGCGCGCAAGGTCACCGTGCATTGGCCGGAGGAAAAGACGCCCCAGAGCGGACGCTTTCGTGGCTTGCACGCGCTGCGCCGCTATCCCAACGGCGAGGAGCGCTGCATCGCGTGCAAACTGTGCGAAGCGGTCTGTCCGGCGCTGGCGATCACCATCGAGTCGGAGCAGCGCGACGACGGCACCCGGCGCACCACGCGCTACGACATCGACCTCACCAAGTGCATATTCTGCGGCTTTTGCGAGGAGAGCTGCCCGGTCGACTCCATCGTCGAGACCCGCATTCTGGAATACCACGGCGAAAAGCGCGGCGACCTGATCTACACCAAGGAAATGCTGCTGGCGGTCGGCGACCGCTACGAAGCACAGATCGCCGCCGATCGGGCCGATGACGCGCGCTATCGATGACCGCCGAGACCCTCATTTTCTACGCCTTCGCTGCGATCCTCGCGTTCGCGGCGCTGCGCGTGATCACCAGCCGCAATCCGGTCCATTCGGCGTTGTGGCTGGTGCTGTCTTTTTTCAGCTCCGCCGGCGTGTGGATGCTGCTGCACGCGGAGTTCCTGGCCATCGCGCTGGTGCTGGTTTACGTCGGCGCGGTGATGGTGCTGTTTTTGTTCGTGGTGATGATGCTGGACGTCAATTTCGACAAAATGCGCGAGGGATTTCGAGGTTACATACCGGTCGGCGCGACCGTCGGCTTGCTGATTCTTGTCGAGATGGCGCTGGTGCTGATCGGCGGGTACCTGCCGGCGGGCGCGACGCCGAGTCCCGGCCAGACCGGGACCGGTTACAGCAATACCAGCGCGCTGGGACGGCAGATCTACACCGACTACGCTTTCCCGTTCGAGATCGCGGCGGTGATTCTTCTGGTCGCGATCATCGCCGCCATCGCGCTTACGCATCGCACGCGGCGGGAGACGAAATATCAGAATCCGAACGAGCAGGTCAAGGTCCGTCGCGCCGATAGGCTTCGGATCATCGACATGCCGATCGAGAAAAAGGAATCATGAGCAGGCAACTGCTCCGATCGATGTAGCACGGCTCCGGTTGCCGCCGGACATCTGTGGGGGGTTTCGACTTGTCGCTGCTTTCGCAACCGACGCTGTCGCATTATCTGGTGCTGGGAGCGATCCTGTTCGCCATCAGCGTCATCGGCATCTTTCTCAACCGGCGCAACGTCATCATCATGCTGATGGCGATCGAGCTGATGCTGCTCGCCGTCAATCTCAACTTCATTGCGTTCTCATACTATCTCGACGATACCGCAGGCCAGATTTTCGTCTTTTTCATTCTCACGGTCGCGGCGGCCGAGTCGGCGATCGGACTCGCGATCCTGGTGCTTCTGTTCCGCAGCGTGGGCTCGATCGATGTCGAGGACCTGAGGACGCTCCGTGGCTGAGCAGTTCGAAACCGCGGTCGATTGTGTTATCGGGCGGGGCCCATGAGCATGCAGCAGCTCTATCTGCTCATTGCGCTTAGCCCTCTTGCCGGGGCGATCGTTGTCGGGCTTTGGGGCGCGAAGCTCGGCCGCGCCGCGTCGCACTGGATCTGCATACTCGGCGTCGCGGTTTCGTTCGTCGGCTCGGGGTTCGTTCTTCGCGACGTGCTCGCCGGCAACGCATTCAACGGCGACATCTATGTCTGGATGACGTCGGGCAACATCAAGTTCGCGATCGGATTCCTGATCGACCCCCTGACCGCGCTGATGATGGTCGTCGTGACCTTCGTCTCGCTGATGGTGCATATCTACACCGTCGGTTACATGGCTGACGATCCCGGGTATACGCGCTTTTTCTCCTACATCTCGCTGTTCACGTTCAGCATGCTGATGCTGGTGATGGCCAACAACTTCCTGCAGCTCTTTTTCGGCTGGGAGGCGGTCGGATTGGTCTCGTACCTGCTGATCGGCTTCTGGTTCACCCGGCCGACGGCCATCTACGCGAACCTGAAGGCGTTTCTCGCCAACCGCGTTGGCGACTTCGGCTTCGTCCTGGGCATCGGCCTTATCGTCGCCTTTTTCGGGTCGCTCGACTACGCGACCGTATTTGGTGGCGCGCCGAAGCTCGCGACCACGGTGCTCGATGTGGGCGCCGGCGCGCCGTGGCCGCTGCTGACCGCCATCTGCATCGCACTTTTCGTCGGCGCTATGGGCAAGAGCGCGCAGGTGCCGCTGCATGTCTGGCTGCCGGACTCGATGGAGGGTCCGACGCCGATCTCGGCGCTGATCCATGCGGCGACGATGGTGACCGCCGGCATCTTCATGGTCGCGCGCATGAGCCCGTTGTTCGAGCTGTCCGACACCGCGTTGTCGTTCGTGACCGTCATCGGCGCGACGACGGCGCTATTCATGGCGCTGCTGGGCGTCGTCCAGAACGACATCAAGCGCGTCATCGCCTACTCGACGCTGTCGCAGCTCGGCTACATGACGGTCGCGCTCGGCGTGTCGGCGTATCCGGCGGCGATTTTTCACCTGATGACGCATGCGTTCTTCAAGGCGCTCCTGTTCCTGGGTGCGGGCTCGGTGATCATCGCCCTTCATCACGAGCAGGATCTGCGCAAGATGGGCGGCCTGCGGCGCTACATGCCGGTCACCTACGCGACGATGTGGGTCGGAGCGCTGGCGCTGGCGGGGATCCCGCCTTTTGCCGGATTCTTCTCCAAGGACGCCATCATCGAGGCGGTGCAGTTGTCGTCGGTGGGCGGCCATGGCTACGCGCAATTCGCCGTCACGGCGGCGGTGTTTCTGACCGCGCTCTACACCTTCCGCATGTTGTTTCTCGCTTTTCACGGCGAGGAGCGCTTCCGTCATTCCGAAGCCGCGCACATCGATCATGCCGATGTCAAGGAAGCGCATGAGGCGCCCGGCCATGAAGAGCATGGGCACGGCGCGGCGCCTCATGAGAGCCCGTGGGTGATAACGGTACCGCTGGTGCTGCTGGCGATTCCGTCCCTGTATTCGGGCTGGGCGTACGTCGACACGGTGCTGTTCGGGAACTATTTCGGCAGCTCGATCGCGATTGCGGCCCAGCATGGCGGACTGGCAACGATGCGCGAGGAGTGGCACGGCGCCGTGCCGTTCATCGAGCACGGATTGCTTGGCCTGCCGTTCTGGCTCGCGGCAGCGGGTATCGCGACCGCGTGGGTGCTGTACATCAGGCGGCCCGATCTGCCGGCGAAAATACAGGCCAGGACGGGCGCTCTCTACGCGCTGCTGATCAACAATTACTACATCGACCGCTTCAACGACTGGCTTTTTGCCGGTGGTTTTCGCCGGATCGGCACGCTGTTCTCCGACGTCGGCGACCGGTCGATCATCGATGGCTTCTTCGTCAACGGCAGCGCACGCCTGGTGGGAGCGACGTCGGCGCTGTTGCGCAAGGTTCAGTCGGGATATGTCTATCACTACGCATTCACCATGATCATCGGTGTATTCGCGCTCCTGACATGGTGGGTGGGGCGATAGCCGGCAGCTGCCGCATGACGATGCTGCCTTACTTAAGTCTCGCGATCTGGGTTCCGATCGTATCAGGACTGCTGGTGCTCGCGGTCCATCGCGACCGCGACGTCGCCGCTGCGCGCTGGCTGGCGCTGGTCGGATCGGTCGCCGGCTTCGCCGTGACGATTCCGCTTTACACCCATTTCGCGCCCGGCACCGCCGAAATGCAGTTCGCCGAGGCCAAGGAGTGGATTCCCCGCTTCAACGTCAATTATCTTCTCGGCGTCGACGGAATCTCGGTGCTGCTGGTGCTCCTCAACAGCTTTATCACCGTGCTCGTGGTCTGGGCGGGCTGGATCGTGATCGAGAAAAAGGTCGCGCAGTACCTGGCCGCCTTCCTGATCATGTCGGGGCTCATCAACGGCGTGTTCGCCGCGCTCGACGGCGTGCTGTTCTACGTCTTCTTCGAGGGGATGCTGATTCCGATGTACCTGATCATCGGCATCTGGGGCGGCCCGAACCGCGTCTACGCCGCGATCAAGTTTTTTCTGTACACATTTCTCGGCTCGGTCCTGATGCTGGTGGCGCTGATCTACCTTTACTCGGTCAGCGGCGGAACCTTTTCCATTCTCGAGTGGTACCAGCTCCCGTTGTCGCTGAAGACGCAGGTGCTGCTTTTCGTGGCGTTCTTTTTCGCCTTCGCGGTCAAGGTGCCGATGTGGCCGGTGCACACGTGGCTGCCCGACGCGCACGTCGAGGCGCCGACCGGTGGTTCGGTGGTGTTGGCGGCGATTACGCTCAAGGTAGGCGCCTACGGCTTCGTGCGCTTCATTCTTCCCATCGTGCCCGACGCGAGCCGCTATCTCGCCGGTTTCGTGATCACGCTGTCGCTGATCGCAGTCGTCTATATCGGCTTTGTGGCTCTGGTCCAGGCGGACATGAAAAAACTGATCGCCTATTCGTCCATCTCGCACATGGGATTCGTCACGCTGGGATTTTTCCTGTTCAGCGAAATGGGTGTCGAGGGCGGTCTCACGCAGATGATCTCGCACGGCTTCGTCTCCGCTGCGATGTTTCTCTGTGTCGGCGTGCTGTACGACCGCATGCACAGCCGGCTGATATCGGACTATGGCGGAGTCGCCAATACCATGCCCACGTTCGCTGCCCTGGCGATGTTTTTCGCGATGGCCAACGCCGGTCTGCCGGGAACGAGTGGATTCGTCGGTGAGTTCATGGTCATTCTCGCGGCGATCAAGGTCAATTTCTGGCTTGGCTTCCTCGCCGCGACGATCATGATCCTCGGCGCTGCGTACACGCTGTGGATGTACAAGCGCGTCTGGTTCGGCGGCGTCGCCAACGACCGCGTTGGCACATTGAAGGACGTCTCGCGCCGGGAATTCTGGCTGCTAGGTACGCTGGTGGTTGCGATTCTGGCGCTGGGCCTCTACCCGAAGCCATTCACCGATGTGATGCATGCCTCGGTCACGGAGCTGCTGGCGCACGTCGCCAAGAGCAAGTTGTGATGCCGTCCGTCCCGACACTCGCGTTCGACTACGTTCCGGCGCTGCCCGAGATCGTGTTGCTGGTCGGCGCGTGCGCGGTGCTGATGATCGACTTGTTCGTGCCGGAGCCGCGGCGCCACGTTTCATACTGGCTGACGCTGCTCTCCGTCGCGGCGACCGCATCGGCGATCCTGTACGTATTTCACAACACTCCCGTACGCACGTTCGGCAACATGTTCGTGGCCGACGCCTTCGGCGACGTGCTCAACTTTCTGACCTGTCTCACGGTGATGTTGATGCTCGTCTACTCGCGCGGCTACCTTGCCGCGCGTGGATTGTTCCGCGGCGAAACCTTCGTGCTGGCCATGTTCGCGCTGCTCGGCATGATGGTCATGATCTCCGCCAACCATTTTCTGACGCTCTATCTTGGGCTCGAGCTCATGTCGCTGTCGCTATACGCGATGGTGGCGCTGCACCGCGAATCCGGCACCGCGGTGGAAGCGGCGATGAAGTATTTCGTGCTCGGCGCGCTCGCGTCCGGCCTGCTGTTGTATGGCATGTCGATGATCTACGGTGCCACCGGCACGCTCGAGATCAACCGCGTCACCACCATCATTTTCAGCGGGCGTGCAAACAGGACGATCCTCATTTTCGGATTGGTGTTCGTCGTTTCGGCGATTGCGTTCAAGCTGGGTGCGGTCCCGTACCACATGTGGGTGCCCGATGTGTACCACGGCGCACCGACGGCGATCACCCTTTTCATCGGCACCGCGCCGGAGTTCGCTGCTTTCGCGTTCATGACCCGCATGCTGGTGGGATCGCTCGCGGCGGTGGCGTTCGACTGGCAGGGAATGCTGATCGTCCTGTCGCTGCTGTCGATGATAGTCGGCAACGTCATTGCGATCTCGCAGTCCAACGTCAAGCGCATGCTGGCGTACTCGGCCATCGCCAACATGGGCTTCATGCTCATGGGGTTTCTCGCCGCCAACGTCAATGGCTACAGCGCGGCCATGTTCTACGTCGTGACCTACGTGATGAGCAGCCTGGCGGGTTTCGGGATGGTGCTGCTCCTTTCCCGCGCCGGTTTCGAGGCGGAAAATCTGGACGATTTCAAGGGTCTGAATCAGCGCAGTCCGTGGTACGCATTCCTGATGCTGCTGGCGATGTTCTCGCTTGCGGGTGTGCCGCCGACCGTCGGTTTCTACGCCAAGTTCGCGGTGATCGAGGCGGCGGTCGACGTTGGCCTGGTATGGCTTGCCGTGGTCGCCGTGCTGGCGTCGCTGATCGGCGCTTTCTACTACGTGCGGATCGTCAAGCTGATGTATTTCGACGATCCGGTGGACAAAGCGCCGCTGGCGGCGCGAAGCGACATGCAGGTTTTGCTGTCGCTCAACGGGCTGTCGCTGTTATTCTTCGGCATCTTCCCTCAGCAGTTGATGGGAATGTGCGTCGTCGCCCTGACCCGCTCGTATTGAGCTCGCGCGTTCGCTGACCATCATGCGCGTCGGTTTCTTCGTCACTTGCCTCGTCGACCTGATGCGTCCGTCGATCGGCTTCGCCGCGATCAAGCTGCTCGAAGCCGGCGGTGCGCAGGTGATCATTCCCGCGACTCAAACATGTTGCGGCCAGCCGGGCTACAACTCGGGTGACCGCAGGGGCGCTATTGCGCTGGCGACGAAGCTGATCGGGGAATTCGAGGGCTGCGACTATCTGGTCGCGCCGTCGGGCTCGTGCACCGGCATGATCAAGACGCATTACGCGGATCTCTTTCGCGACGACCCGGCAATGCTTCGACGCGCGGACGCGCTGGGCGCCAAGACCTGGGAGCTCACCGACTTTCTGGTCAACGTCGTCAAGCTGGAGTCGGTTCCGGGTAAGTTTGTCGGCACCGTCACCTACCACGACTCCTGCGCCGGCCTGCGTGAAATGGGCGTCAAACAGCAGCCGCGCACGCTACTGGCCAAAATGCCGGGGCTAACACTCAAGGAAATGACAGAATGCGAAACCTGCTGCGGCTTCGGTGGGACATTCTCGATCAAATACGGCGAGATTTCATCGCGGCTTGCCGACAACAAATGCGAGTTCGTCGCGCAGTCGAAGGCCGATGCGGTCGCGCTGGGTGATCTCGGGTGCATGCTCAATATCGAGGGCAGGCTGCGGCGGCGCGGCGACATGACGACCAGGGTCCTGCACGTCGCCGAGCTGCTGGCCGGCGATGCGCCGTAGCGCACGCTGACAAGGATCGCAATGCAAATCGCATCGATGCATTTCAAGGAGCGCGCCCACGACAACATGGGCAATGCGCAGCTGCAGGGCAACCTACACAAGATCAAAGGCAAATTCGTCGCCAAGCGCCGCGAGTCCTTGGTCGAGCTCGACGATTTCGAAGCGACGCGCGAGGCGGCACGCGCCATCCGCCAGCGGGCGCTCGATCGCCTCGACGTATGGCTGGAGATTTTCGAAAAAAACGCCACCGCGCGCGGCGCCACCGTGCTCTGGGCGGAAACGCCCGACGAGGTCAACCAGCACGTGCTCGACATCGCGAAGCGCCACGGCGTGCGCAAGACCATCAAGTCGAAATCGATGGTCAGCGAAGAGTCGGCACTGGATCGGGCGATCGAAGCGTCCGGCGGGCAGGTGGTCGAGACCGATCTGGGAGAGTACATCCTCCAGATCAACGACTACGAGCCGCCGTCGCACATCATCGGCCCGGCATTGCACAAGAGCAAGGAGGAGGTCTCGGACCTGTTCGCCAAGGTGCACGGGACGGCGCGCAAGACCGGGATCGCCGAGCTTTGTCTCGAGGCGCGCGGCGTCCTGCGCACTCACTACCTGACGGCGGGGATGGGCATCTCCGGCGGCAATTTTTTCGTCGCCGAAACCGGCTCGGTGGTGGTGGTGACCAACGAAGGCAACGCCACGCTGACCACGACCTTGCCGAAGGTGCACGTCGCCATTTCAGGCATCGAGAAAATCGTTCCGACGCTGGAAGATGTCGCCACGCTAATGCGGCTCCTGCCTCGATCGGCGACCGGCCAGTCGATCTCCAACTACGTCGACATTCTCACCGGCGTCAAAGGCGAAGGCGAGTTCAACGGCGCCGAGCACATGTACTTCATCCTGGTCGATGCCGGGCGCAGCGGGGTCCTCGCAGGCGAGCTAAAAGAAGCGCTGCGCTGCATCCGCTGCGGCGCGTGCATGAACCACTGCCCGGTCTATCAGAATGTCGGCGGTCACTCGTACGGCTGGGTTTATCCCGGGCCGATCGGCTCGATTCTGACACCCGCATATATCGGCATCGAGAACGCGCTCGATTTGCCACAGGCTTCAACGCTGTGCAACCAGTGCGGCGTCGTCTGCCCGGTCAAGATTCCTCTTCCCGATCTGCTGCGAAAGCTCCGCGAGCAGCAGTTCGAGCGCCACCTGCGACCATGGTACGAGCGTGCTGGCTTGCGCGCCTGGTCGTGGCTCGCATCGCGGCCCGCGCTGTACGCGCTGGCGACCCGCATCGGCGTGCGGGCGCTGAAATGGATGGGTGGCCGCGAGCGGCTGATCCACCGTCTCCCTCTCGGCGGCGGCTGGACCGATGCCCGCGACATGCCGGCACCCGCGGGCAAAACGTTTCGCGAGCTCGCCGGTGAGCGGCAAAAAAATCGGGGCGAGCGATGAATCCGCCGCTCGATGCGCCCAATCCCGCGCTCAAGATCAGCCGCCGCGGCGAAAACCTCGGAACCGAGAATGCGTTCGTCGTCCTGGCCGAGGTCAACGGTCTTGTCCGGCAGGGCAGGGACATCGTGTCGTTCTGCATCGGCCAGCCGGATTTTCCGACGCCTTCCAATATCCAGGACGCGGGCGTTACGGCGATCCGCGGCGGCAAGCACGGTTACACGCCGTCGGCCGGGATCGACGAGCTTCGCGCGGCCGCGGCGCGCGACATGGGTGTACGCCGCGGGCTCGACATCGCGCCGGAGGATGTCGTCGTCGGCGCAGGCGCCAAGCCCTTCATCGCCTACACCATCGCCTCGGTGACCGACTTCGGCGCCAATGACGAGGTGATCTATCCGGTGCCCGGATTTCCCATCTACGAATCGCAGATCATCGCCAATGGCGCGGTTCCGGTGCCGATCTATCTCAAGGAATCACGCGACTTCGCGTTCGATCCGCACGAGCTCGAAGCGAAGATCACGCCGCAAACCAGGCTTCTCATACTCAACACGCCGCACAATCCGACCGGCGGCATACTCAAGCGCGCCGACCTGGAGGCGATTGCCGAGATTCTGCGGCGGCACCCGCAAATCTGGGTGTTCGCCGACGAGATTTACTCGCGCTTGAGCTACGAAGGCGAGTTTGTGTCGCTGGCGCAATTGCCCGGCATGCTCGCGCGCACCGTCATTTCCGACGGCGCGTCCAAGACCTGGGCGATGACCGGTTGGCGCATCGGATTCGTTGCCAACCGGACTCTCGCGCCGGTGTTCACGCGCTGGATCACCAACACCGACTCGTGCGCGTCACAAATAAGCCAGTGGGCGGCGGTGGAAGCGATCAACGGGCCGCAGGAGCAGGCCGAGGCGATGCGCGCGTCGTTCCTCGAGCGCCGCGATCTGATCGTCGGGCTCTTGAGCCAGGTGCCGGGATTCACCTGCAAGACGCCGGGCGGCGCCTTCTACGTCTGGCCCAACGTCACCGAAGCGTGCAGGCAAAGCGGTTGCGTGGATTCGGAGGAGCTCCGCAAACGCCTGTTGTACGAAGCGGGTGTCGCGGTGCTCGCGGACATTCATTTCGGACGTCGCGTTCCCGGCGACGGCCAGCACATCCGTTTCTCCTACGCCGCGTCGCCGGCGATGATCCGCGAAGGCGTCGAGCGCATCGCCGCGTTCATGCGCGCGAACATCCGATGACGAGCTCACGCGACACGGTGCTCGGCCGCGTACGCCAAGCGCTCGGAAGGACCGGCGCCGATCCGGCGGCGATGGCAGACGCCCAAGCCTACCTTGACGCACATGCGCGAGGGCCGGCGCCGGCGTTCGACGCCGATCGCATCCTGCGCTTCATCAGGCGCGCGGGCGACATGGAGAGCACCGTCGCCCGTGTCAGCCGTCGCGACGAGATTCCGGCCGCTGTCGCCGCTTACCTGGACGCTCTCGAGCTTGGGCCGGCCCTCGTTGCACCACTCAGTTCTCAACTCAGTTCTCCAAACCCGCATCGCGGCGTGTGCTGGCCGGAATTCGCCGACCTGGATTGGGCCCAAGCCGGATTGAGCGTGGAAGCGCGGCCGAC
>DATNNK010000528.1:0-4019 GCA_035601875.1 Casimicrobiaceae bacterium
AGAGCAACCCCCTCCTAAGGGGTAGGTCACACGTTCGATTCGTGTCGAGGGCGCCAACTCCCCGCAAGGACGATGGCCCACCGTTGCTCTAATATATGCTGCGCCCGGACGCGCGGAGATGGAGTGGGGAATGGAGAAGAAGGAAACCCGGCTTTTGGAGGAGTGGAAAGCCAATCTTGATTTGCTCAAGTTTTACGAGACGCTCAAGCAGCAGCGGTTCGCCCACTTCCTTACGATCCAAACGGCATTTCTGGCCATCTTTGGGCTGCTGGCGAAAGAAGCCATTGGCGTTTCTCTCTCGTGACTTTGGCTGCGCTGGTGTTGGTGCCTATCGCCTCCCTCTTCATCTCTTTCTATCTCATGCGTCTCGACGCGCGCGGACGCGCATTTATCGATACCGCCAATACGGGGTTGCTTCTCATTGAAGACGAGTGGAAGCAGTTGTATCCGGACAACCATTTTTCGACGTATCAACACCAGTTCGAAGTGCTTTACCGTCGCAGCGACGAGATCGTCGACAAATATCTTGACCTGCGAAATCTCAACGACGATCCCTACAAAACGCTTGTTCAGTCAACATCCGCGCATGCCAGCGAAGCGGCGATACTGCGTCTGTTTTGGTGCCTATGGATTGTCCTGTTCACCACAATGGTCATCCACTTCGCGTGGCACTTGGCGAATCCGGCTTGGCGGCCTACCTGAAGCTTGCAAGCGATCAATTCAGGAAATCAGAAATTATTGCCGCTAAACTAATGCCGCTCGGCTGGACCTTGTGGCGATTGTTTGCGTTTGAGTAGAATGCGCACCGAACCGAAAGACGGCAGTTAGGCTTGTATCCGCTAGTCCCCCAGGGGCAACCCAGGCCTTTCGACGCAAACAATATGATTGCCGGCATGAATCCTCTTGGGCACCGCATGACGCCGACACGTTACCGCATCGTCCCGCTCAATCCTCATGCGCACGTGTTCGAGGTTTCTTGCACGGTCGACGATCCTGATCCGGCCGGCCAATCGTTTCGCCTTCCGGCATGGATTCCCGGAAGCTATCTGATTCGCGAATTCGCGCGCCATTTCGTTTCGGTCCGCGCGGAATGCAACGGCGCCCGCATCGGCATACGCAAGACGGCAAAAGATATCTGGCAGGCCGACTCGTGTGCTGGACCGCTGACGATGACTGCCGAGGTGTATGCCTTCGACTTGTCGGTGCGCGCGGCCTATCTCGACGGCACGCGCGGGTACTTCAACGGTCCGAGCGTATTCGTCTGGCCGGTCGGCCACCAAGAGCGTCCGTGTGAGGTCGAGATCGTCGCGCCGCAAGGCGCGGACTGTTGCGAATGGCGGGTTGCGACCAGCCTGCCGCGCGCTGGCGCGTCGGCGTACGGTTTCGGTCGCTTTGTCGCGGAAAGCTACGACGAGCTGATCGATCATCCGGTCGAGATGGGAAGCTTCGATCTGGTCCACTTTCAGGCGGGTGGCGCACGGCACGACATCGCTGTCACCGGCCGGTATCGCGGCGATCTCAGCCGTTTTTCCCACGATTTGCAGCGCGTATGCCAGACACAGATCGACTTGTTCGGCGGCGCGCCGGACAGCCGCGCGCCCGTCGACTACTACCTCTTCCAGCTGCTCGCCGTCGGCGAGGGCTACGGTGGGCTCGAGCATCGCGCCAGCACCAGTCTTATCTGCAAGCGCGACGGGCTCCCGCAACCCGGTGCGTCCGGAGTCGGTGAAGACTACCGCTCTCTGCTTGGTCTCGCCAGCCATGAATATTTTCACACCTGGAACGTCAAACGGATCAAGCCGTCTGCGTTTCTTCCCTACGACCTTACCCGCGAAAATCTCACCGAGCAGCTGTGGGCTTTCGAAGGCGTTACCTCGTATTACGACGATCTTATTCTGCGGCGCAGCGGCGTCATCGGAATCAGCGACTATCTCGAGCTCCTCGGACGCGATATCACGCGCTTGCTTCGCGCGCCGGGCCGCTCCAAGCAAAGCGTCGCCGAATCGAGCTTCGACGCCTGGATCAAGTACTACCGGCAGGACGAGAACACGCCCAACGCGGTGGTCAGCTATTACGTGAAGGGCGCCTTGATCGCGCTGGCGCTCGATCTTACGCTGCGTCGCGCGGGTATAGCCACGCTCGACGATGTGATGCGGGCGCTATGGCAGCGCTATGGAAAGCCGGGAGTCGGCGTGCCGGAGGGCGGTTTTGAAGCGATCGCGGCCGAGATCGCGGGCGTCGACCTGACAGATTTCTTTGCCAAGCACGTCCATGGAACCGCCGATTTGCCGCTGGCCGACTTGCTCGCGCCGTTCGGAGTCGATGTGATGCTGCGGGCGAGCGAAGGCGCGAAAGACAAAGGCGGCTTGCCTGGCAAGAGCAAGACCTCGCGCGCCTGGCTGGGGGCGGTCCTGGCCACTGGCGCGGAGCCGCGTCTGAAGCATGTGCTGACCGATGGTCCCGCGGAACGTGCCGGCCTCGCGGCAGGAGACACCTTGGTTGCCATCGACGGTGTTCGCGCCACCGCCGAGAGCCTCGAACGGATCCTGAAATTCCGACGCGCGGACGACGTGCTGAGCGTGCAGGCTTTCCGACGCGACGAGCTCATGAAATTCTCGGTGGAGCTGGACGCTGCGCCGCGCGACACGTGCTGGCTCGCGCTAGCCGATGATGCCGATCCCGACGCGAGGGCACGTCGAAGTGCGTGGCTGGGCGCAAGTTCGCCTGGTCAGGGCGCGGCTCCTGAGTCAGCCCTGCGCGCAGACCGCGCTAAATCTTCAGCGCCGGATTGAGGGTATAGACGCCGGTCAGCGACGCTTGCGCGAGCACGCGGCCGGCAAGGGCCACCAGTGCATCCGCGCCAGTGAAGTTGCCGGTGACTGCGAGGCGCGGCACTTCGACCGCGTACAGCGTGAACACGTAGCGATGGACGAGCTCGTCGTTCCACGGCGGACATGGCCCGTCGTAGCCGAAATAGTTGCCGCTCATATCCTTGTCGGCGGCGAACCAGCCCGTATAGTCGTTGAGGCCCTGGCGGGCGCCACGCGCCGCGGCGGGCCCTGCCTTGCCGCGCGGCGTGATGCCCTTGGAGAACTCACCGCGCGAGATGGGAAGTGTGTTCGGCGGCAGGTCAACCAGCACCCAATGGAAAAAATCGACGCGCGGCAACGACGCGGACACCGAACGGCCTTCACGGTTGACGTCATCGCCACGGGAAGGCACGTCGGGATCGTGGCAGATCATCACCAGCGATTTTGTTTCCGGTGGCAAGTCGCTCCACGCGAAATCGGGATTGAGATTCGCCGATAGTTTGACATGCGTGCCGGGGTCGGCGATGCAGAATGCGAAGTCGCCGGGAATGCGCTGGCCATCGGCAAAAGCGGTGGTCATTAACTGCATGGTGAATCCCTGATGTCGCGCTGCTTGGTCTCGACCATTCAAGCCAATCGAGCTACGACGTTTTCCAATGCGGCGGAATGGTCTTGTCGAAAAACGGCAGCGCTTCGATTCGTGCTTTCCACGCCGCGATCGCCGGCGGCAGCATCCCGTCGGCATCGAGGTCCGGCAACTTGATCTGCGCGCGTCTGAGAAACGCGACCATCGGATAAAAGGCAAAATCCGCAGCCGACAGCGGTCCGGCGAGATAATCGCCGCCCATCGCGCTCGCAAACTTGCCCAGCTCGCCGACGACTTCCTTGCGCGATTCGGCGATTACCTTCACGTCTCGCTCCTCGGGCTTTTTCCACCACGCCTGCTCGATCAGCTTGTCGGACGCCGGGCTGTAATAGTTGTCGACTTCCAGAATCATGCGCCGGATGACGGCACGCGTCTTTGCGTCGCCCGGAAACAGCGGCGCTCCGCGCCCGGGATACGCCTCGTCGATATACTCCACGATCGCGTTGGATTCGTAGAGCGTAAAGTCGCCATCGACCAGCACCGGCACCTGATGTCGCGGATTGAGCGCTAGGAATTCCGGCTTGCGGGTATCGCCTGCCGAAAACGACAGCACCTTGAGCTCG
>DATNNK010000529.1:0-8417 GCA_035601875.1 Casimicrobiaceae bacterium
TACGTTGCGTTTCAAATGCAGGCGCAGCGCCCGGATCTGCCCTGCGATCGGCGTCCTTCAACCCCGCGTCATCGTGCGCATGCGCGCTGATCCGCCCCCGTCGCATTCCTGGACGCCGCACGGATTAAACAGGTGACGCCAACAGAATCGCAGAAGTCCGGGAGACTCGTCCACCGCCCGGTTCGCGCGGGGTAAACGGCGCGATGGCGGGGCGAAACGCGGACGGCGCATGGGCGCCGGCCAACTACCTTTTGGCGAGCGCCTGATGTACCTTTGCCCCCCAATGCGAGGGCCTGCTCGCCAGGTCGACCGAGTCGTCGCCTTCGCGGACTATCACGCAGTTCGCTCCCGACCAACCGTTGCCCGGCTCGGATGGTTCCATGGTAACGCGGATCGCGGCGATCCTGATGCCGTAGCGTTCCTCCACCCCGCGGACGATCTCCGCGAGTAATGGTCCGGCCTGATCGCACAACTGCTTTTCGGCAGATGCGATGCGGCCGAACTCGTCGCCGTTACTCGACATTGCGTGCTCCAGAACGAGGGTAATGTGGCATTCTTACGACGAGACCTGTCCAGCGTCAAAAACAGCCAGTACCGCACATAGCGGTCCGGGCTACGTGCGAAAACCTACATTTCCGGCCACATCGCAGACAGCGCTGCGGCGCGAGGTTTTCGGTGTGCTTTCGGCCATCCAAGGAGGCGCCGATACTCGAGGTTGACGGCGTCATAGCACTCGCACGTGTGAGCTTCCAGCGCGGCACGATTGAGCACCACGATTACACCGCGGCGGTACGAGATCCATCCCTGCGATCCCAACTTCTTCGCGGCAAGCGCCACACCTTCGCGGCGAACACCGATCATGTCGGCGATCAGTTGCTGAGTCATGCGCAAGACATTGTTATCGACTCGATCGAGGCTAAGCAGCAGCCACCGGCAAATCTGCTGCTGGAGCGTGTGATGCCGGTTGCACAGCGCGGATTGCGCTGTCTGGGTCCACACGGCCTGCATGTAGCGAAGGAGCATCCGCTGGACGATGCCGCCGCGCTTGAGCTCGCGCTTCAGAGCCGCCGCCTTCCAGCGCAGCGCCGTGCCGGCGCTCTGCACCGTCGCTAGGGTAAGCGTCGTCTCGCCTCCCAGGATTAGCCCCACGCCCACGCCGCCTTCGCACCCGACGAGCGAGAGCTCCGTCGCATCGCCGTTGCGCAGGACGCCGACGAGCGACACGATCGACGTTCCGGGAAAGTAAAAGTGTTCCTGCGCTGACCCCGGGTCATGCAGGTGCTGACCAAGCGGCAGGTCCACTTGCTCGAGCGAAGGCATCACCCGTGCGAGGTCGGCGCGGGGAAGCGATGCCAGCAAGCGGTTTGCCGGGCGGGAAGGAGATTGCTGAGCGAGTCATGGGTCGTGGACCGTAAGCGCGAAATGCGCATTACTACGGCTAAACCCACCTATACGCTCATTGGCGGGCCCCGTGGTCACTGCGTGTTTCGCGCTTAGCTAGGAATGCCCGCTCTATGCCTAGCGGGGTCGAAACGCGGTTTCAGTGTGCGATGCCGCACAAACGGGATCCGGCCAATTCGAGGGTGGCCCGGCGCCGGCCCCGAGGGTTTAGAGCACGGTCTGCGGCGTTTTTCGGTCAAATAGCGGGATCAGCTCGAGGCTCAGGCCTTGAGTTGGGGCTCGAAGCGACCGTCGATCGCGGTCCACCCCGCATCGGCAAACAGCGTCGTTCCCGTCAGGTAGCTGCTGGCATCGCTGGCCAGGAAGATGATCGGGCCGGCCATCTCCTCGGGTTCGGCCCAGCGCCCCAGGGCAGAACGCTTGGCATACGCTTCGTTCCACGTCGGATTGGAAACGATCTGACGCGTGAGCGGCGTCGCGACGATGCCAGGCGCGAGCGCGTTGACGCGCACACCGCTGGGCCCCAACTCGACGGCAAGCCCTCGCATCATCTGCGCGATCCCGGCCTTGGTCGACGCGTAGATGCTCTGACCGGGCTCGACGGTGACCGAGCGGATCGACGACATGAGAATGATGCTGCCGCGCTTTTTCTCCATCATCGGTCTCGCGCAGGCGCGGGCGACGCGAAACGTTCCCTTGAGGTTCAACTCGATCACGCGGTCGAATTCCTCGTCGCTGTAATCGAGCAGGCGCTTGCGCAGGTTCACCGCCGGTGTGGTGAGCAATACGTCGAGCCGGCGGTGATCGCGCACTACTGCGCCGACCATGGCGTCCACCGCGGCGGTGCTGCGCACATCGATTTGTACCGACGTCGCCTTGCCGCCGGCACTCGAGATGCGCTCGGCGACACTCTCCGCGTCCTCCGGGACGATGTCGGCGACGACGACGTGCGCGCCTTGCGCGGCCATGCCCTCGGCCCCCGCCTGGCCGATGCCCGAGCCGCCGCCCACCACCAGCGCGACACGTCCCGAGAGATCGAACAGTTTCCTATAGTCGAACGACTTTGCCGGATTCATCGTTTAGTTTCCAAAAGTTGTCCGCGCTGCGTTAGAGGGTCGCTCATGTGGCCAGTGAGTGGCCTCGAGGCTTGCACTGCCTAATATATTAGATATACTAGTTGCAGGCAAGCGCCGGAAACGTGGATCGTGATGCCCGACCGCAATCTCAAGCTCAAAGCCGGGGCGCAGCAAAAAGAGCCAGCTGCACCCTCCCTGCGGCGTCTCGTGCGCGGGCGCCGCGCCGAGACGGCGTCTGCGGCGGTCTATCGCGTGTTGCGCCAGGAAATCACGTGGCTTAAGCGAAAGCCGGGAGAGCCAATCATCGAAAAGGATATCGCGCTCGCGCAAAGCGTAAGTCGGACGCCGGTGCGCGAGGCCTTGTTGCGACTGGCTGCCGAGGGGCTGGTCGACACCGTCTCGAAGTCAGGCACTTTCGTCGCGCGCATTCCTTTGAGCGCGCTGCCGGAAGCGATCGTCGCACGCAAAGCGCTGGAACAGGTGACTGTGCGCTCGGCGGCGATGCATGCCCGGCGAAGCGACGTGACCAGCCTTCGCGCCATTCTCGAGCGCCAGCGCGAGGCGGACGCCGCCGGCGATCGCAGCGCATTTCACACCGCCGACGAGGCGTTTCACGCAGCCGTCGCCGCCGTCGGGGGCTATCCCGGAATCTGGTCGCTGGTGCAGGGCGTCAAGACGCAAATCGATCGCTATCGCCTGCTCACTCTCCCGCAACCCGGGCGCATGGCGCGCGTCGTCAAGGAACACGCTGCGGTCGTCGCGGCGATCGAGGATCATGACGCCGATCGCGCGGCGGCGGCGATGGAAGGACATCTCGACGGGCTGCAGATCAGTATGGAAGACATCCGGCGCATGAACCCGGATTTTTTCTACGAAGATATTCACGGCAAGGAGGATTTCCTGGCATGAACGCACCCGCGACTATCGATCGAATTTACCGAGGACGATTGGGACGCGGTGATGGATGTCAATCTCAAGAGCGTTTTCTTCCTCTCGCAGGCGGTCGCAAAGCGCATGCTCTCGCGGGGCTCACGCGGCAAGATCATCAACATCGCCTCGCTGCTTTCGTTTCAGGGCGGCATTCGCGTGTCCTCGTACACCGCTGCGAAGAGCGGTCTTGCGGCTGATGAGGCTCCTCGCCTGCGGATGGGCGATCAAGGGGACCGCAACGCCGCGATCCTGGCGCGGATTCCCGCGGGACACTGGGGCAAGCCCGAGGAGATCGGCGGCGCGGCGGTATTTCTGGCGTCGGCGGCAGCCGATTACGTTCACGGCGTGGTGCTGCCGGTCGATGGTGGCTGGCTGGCGAGATGAGTGAATTAAACGTGGCAGCGCGGTTTGAAGACGACTCGCCCCCGAGTAGAAGCGCAGGAGTGTAGAAGGTAGACGTTCAACAACGAAGGAGGAGCAATGAACGCAAGGCGAAACACGTTACGGCTGGGCATTGCAACCATGCTGGTCACCCTCGTCGGCGCACTGCCGGCGGGTCTCGCATCGGCGCAACAAAAGCTGGTCCTGAAGGCTTCCGATGTCCACCCGACTGGCTATCCCACCGTCGAGGCCGTCGAGAACATGGGCAAAAAGCTCGAGAAGGCTACCAACGGCCGCTTGAGCGTGCAGATGTACGCCTCGATGCAGCTTGGCGGCGAAAAGGAAGCGATCGAGCAGGCGCAGGTCGGCGCGATCCAGTTCGCGCGAGTCTCCGTCGGCGCGCTGGGCCCGGTCATCGACGAGCTCAACGTCTTTAACATGCCGTACCTGTTCCGCAGCACGGCGCACATGCAAAAAGTGATCGACGGGCCGATCGGCCAGGAGCTGATGGACAAGGTCACCAACAATCCGAAGGCGGGGCTGGTGGCAATTTGCTGGATGGACGCGGGTGCGCGCAGTCTTTACGACACCAAGAAGGCAATCAAAACCATAGACGATTTGAAGGGTATGAAATTTCGCGTCATGGGCAACCCGATGTTCGTCGACATGATGAATGCGCTGGGCGGCAACGGCGTCTCGATGGGCTACGATCAGGTCTTCAGTGCCTTGCAGACAGGGGTCGTCGACGGCGCGGAGAACAATCCGCCGAGCTTCGTGTTCGACAATCACTATCAGGTCGCCAAATTCCTCACCCTCGACGAGCACTTGATCGTTCCGGAGATGGTCGTCTTCTCGCGCCGAACCTGGGACAGCCTGTCGAAGGAAGATCAGGCGCTGCTGATGAAATTCGGACGCGAAATGCAGTTCGAAGAGCGCACCCTGTGGGTCAAGTACGAGAAGGCAGCGATGGATAAGGCTCGTGCGGCGGGGATCACGATCACCGACATCGCCGACAAGAAGCCGTTCCAGGATGCAGTCAAGCCGGTGTGGGACAAGTACGGTCCGAAATACGCCGACATGATCAAGCGCATTCAGGCCGTTCAATAGCGCGCCGCGTCTAGCGGAGCCTCGCCCATGCAGCACCGCCGGTCAGGGCCGACTTGCCCGTCGAGTCGGCCCGTCCGGCTGCATCGGAGGAAACGATGTCGACCATCTTCCGCAAGACCATGGACGCGCTGTATCTGGCGTGCGTCGTCGTCGCCGGTTCCGCACTGGTACTGATTTCCGCGGTGATTCCATGGGGTGTGTACACGCGCTATGTCGTCAACCGCGCGGCGTCGTGGCCCGAACCCATGGCGGTATTGCTGACCATCGTGCTCACCTTCATCGGCGCGGCTGCATGCTATCGCACGGGCAACCACATGAGCGTGTCGGTGCTGGTGCGCATGCTTTCCGGGACGCGACAGCGCATCGCCAAGTTCGCCGCCGAAGCATTGGTCGCGGCCCTGGGCGTTTTCATGGTGATCTACGGCACCAAGCTGTGTATCGCGACATGGCATTCCGACATCGCTGATTTTCCGACGCTATCGGTCGGGCTCACTTATCTGCCGATACCGATCGGCGGTGCGATCACTTTGCTGTTCGTCATCGAGCGACTGCTGATCGGACCACCACCGCAGGAAGTTGAAGCCGACCCTGAGGCGGCCGCGATGCACTCCCCCTCCTGAAGCGGAGCGCGATATGGAATTCTTCGTTGTCGTCATTACTCTCTTCGCGTGCTTTGCAATCGGAGTTCCCATCGCCTACTCGCTAGGATTGGCGGCGATCGCCGGCGCGATGTGGATCGGCATTCCGCTCGAGGCGGTCATGCTAAAGATTTCGGACGGCGTCAGCAAAGTCGCAATGCTGACAATACCTTTTTTCGTGTTGGCCGGCGCAATCATGGCCGAGGGCGGCATGGCGCGAAGGTTGGTGGCGTTCGCCAACGTGCTTGTGGGGTTCTTTCGCATCCGTGGCGGTCTGTCGGTGGTCAACGTGGTGGCGACGACTTTCCTGAGCGGCATTTCGGGATCGTCGGTGGCCGACACCTCCGCCATCGGATCGGTGATGATTCCGCAGATGGAGAAAAACGGCTATCCGCGAGTGTTCGCGACCAACGTGACCATAACCGCGTCGGTGCAGGCACTCCTGGTGCCGCCAAGCCACAACGCAGTGATCTATTCGCTCGCCACCGGCGGCACGATCTCGATTATCAGTTTGTTCATGGCCGGAGTGGTCCCCGGACTTCTGCTGGGCTTCTCGCTGATCGTGCTGTGCCTGTTCATGGCCTATCGCGATGGTCATCCCAGGGGCCAGGCCGTTCCCCTGCGCGAAGCCCTCAAAGTCACGATCGACGCGTTATGGGGACTGATCACGCTGGGAATAATTCTCGGCGGCATCCTTGGCGGCATTTTCACCGCCATCGAAGCCGGTGCAGTGGCATGCGTTTGGGCGTTCTTCGTCACCATGTTTATCTACCGCGACTACAAATGGCGCGATCTGCCGACGCTCGTCCACCGCACACTTAAGACGGTGGCGATGGTGATGACGTTGATTGCGTGTGCTTCAGCCGTGGGTTATGTCATGGCTCTGATGCAGATCCCGGCAAAGGTCACCGCGTTCTTTCTTACGCTGTCGAGCGACAAGAACGTGATTCTCATGATGATCAACATCCTGCTGCTGATCCTCGGCTGCTTGATCGACATGGCTCCCTCGATACTGATATGCACGCCGATCCTGCTTCCTGTTGTGTTGAGCTTCGGCGTCGACCCGGTTCACTTCGGAATGATCATGCTGCTCAACCTCGGCATCGGCCTCTGTCATCCGCCGGTTGGCGCCATTCTTTTCGTAGGCTGTGCCGTGGGCAAGGTCACGATGGAACAGGTCATGCGCCGGATTTGGCCGTTCTACGGCGTCATGTTTTTCGTGCTGATACTGGTCACCTACATTCCGGCGATCTCGCTCTGGTTGCCGCATCTGCTGAAGCTCTGATAGCAGGAGGCATTTCGCGCGCAGTGTTCATTCGGCCGCCGCTCGCGGCGTCGCCAGCGTGCGAATGACAATAGGCCCTACTTGCCGGGATCCTTCACGTCGGCGAACTTCTCGAACTCGGTGTTGTAGAGCTGGCCGTTGACGCGTTCGACGCGCCGGATATAGACCGTCTGAACGACGTCGCGCGTCTGCGGGTCGATCACGATCGGTCCGCGCGGGCTGTTGATGCGCATGCCTTTGAGAATCTCCATCGCCTTGTCGCCGTCGATCGTGCCTCCGAGGCGCTTGACCACTTCGGTGATTGCGGCCATGCCGTCGTAGGCAGCGACCGCGACGAAATTCGGCCTGCCGCCCTGCGCTCCGTTGGCGTCGGCATACGCCTTCAGAAACGCCTTGTTCTCGGGCGTGTCGTGCGATGCCGAATAGTGAAAGCTGGTCACCACATTCAGCGCCGGATCGCCCATGGAATCGAGCAGGTGATCGTCGGTCAGGTCGCCGGTGGCGATCACCTTGATGCCGGCATCGGCGAGCCCGCGCTCGTGAAAGGTCTTCATGAATGCGATGCCTTGTCCGCCGGCAGGAACGAACACGAACACCGCTTCCGGCTTGGCGTCCTTGACCCGCTGGATGAATGGCGCGAAGTCCGGATTCTGCAGCGGCACCCGCAGCGACTCGGTGATTTGCCCGCCGGCGCCGGTGAAGGATGCTTTGAAGGCGGTCTCGGCGTCGATCCCGGGGCCGTAGTCGGTAACCACGGTCACGACCCGTTTGATGCCGGACTTGAAGGCCCAGGTGCCCATCGGCGAGGCGACCTGCGCCAGCGTCATCGACAGGCGCGCGACGTAAGGCGACTTGGTGGTGATGATCGACGTCGCCGCGTTCATGATGATCATCGGTTTCTTCGCCTCGGTCGCCACAGGGGCGACAGCGAGCGCTTCCGGCGTCAATGAAAATCCCGCCAGAAAATCGACCTTGTCTCGCAGTATCAGGTCCTGCGCGTGGCGCTTGGCGATATCGGGCGACGGACCAGTCGTATCGCGCAGAATGATCTCGATTTTCCGGCCCGCGACCGTGTCGCCGTTGACCTGGAAATAGGTCTTGATGCCCGCTTCCATCTGGCGTCCGATGTCGGCAAACGGCCCCGAAAAAGCGGCGATGACGCCTACTTTGATCGTTTCCTGTGCGGTCGCGGGAACCGCGGTGAGCGCGATCCACAGCGCGAGGAAAAGAAATCGCTTCATGTCGTCACCTCTCCAGTGCATCGAAGTCGATTCGCGCCGCGATGCGGCGGCGCGACGTCCGGCCAGTCGCCTCCGCGTCTACCGGTCGCCATCGGATCTCTGCGGCGAACGTGCGATAACTGTACCCCACGCACCACTTGCGACGCCACCCCCGCGACACGCGGAGTCCGGTCGTGGTCTAATGTCACGGCAACCGCCATCGTTCTCTCGAAAACCAATGGCCACATCCCCGGAATCCCCCGTACGAGACGACGACGCTCCGACTGGCGTGCCGGCGCGGACGGTTTCGCACACGTCCATCATGGTGCGCAGCAACGCGATTGTCGTGCTCGCGCTCATCGCCGTAGTGGTATTTCTG
>DATNNK010000530.1:0-5778 GCA_035601875.1 Casimicrobiaceae bacterium
ACAGCTTGAAGGACATCAAGGAGCTCGCGAGCTTCGAAAGCGAAGGCGTCCTCGGCGCCATTGCCGGGCGCTCGCTCTACGAGGGTACCCTCGATTTCAAGGCTGCACTCAGGGCCGCCAAGGGCAAGTAAGGGAAGTAAGCAAATAGCGCCGGACGTATCCGGCCGCCGCGTGCGAAGAATTCGCACCGATCATCCATGGGTCTCGCCAAGCGCATCATTCCCTGCCTCGACGTCGCCGAGGGCCGCGTTGTCAAAGGCGTCAATTTCATCAACTTGCGCGATGCCGGTGACCCGGTCGAAGTCGCGCGGCGCTACGACAGCCAAGGCGCCGATGAGCTCGCCTTCCTCGATATCCGGGCAAGCGTGGAGACGCGCGGGCTGCTCTACGAGATGATCGGTGCGGTGGCCGACCAGGTGTTCATTCCCCTCACGGTCGGAGGAGGCGTGAGCCACGTCGACGACATCCGCGCGCTGCTCAATGCTGGCGCCGACAAGGTGAGCATCAATACCGCGGGCGTGAACAATCCGGCGCTCATCGAACAAGCGGCCGCACGCTACGGCGCACAGTGCATCGTCGCCGCCATTGACGCCAAAGCGATCACGCCGGGTCGATGGGAGGTGTATACGCACGGCGGCCGGACCGCGACCGGCCGCGACGCTGTCCTCTGGGCACGCGAAGCGGTCAGGCTCGGCGCGGGCGAAATCCTGCTCACCAGCATGGATCGCGATGGCGCGCGCAGCGGTTTCGATCTTGGCCTCACCCGCGCGGTCGCGGACGCAGTCGACGTGCCGGTGATCGCGTCGGGAGGGGTGGGCGGCCTGCAGCACCTGGTGGATGGCATCGTGATCGGCGGCGCCGACGCAGTGCTCGCCGCTTCGATCTTCCACTATGGCGAATTCACGGTCAGACAGGCCAAGGACGCCATGAGCGCAGCCGGCATCGAAGTCAGGGATTAATGCGCGACCGCGGTGTGTCTTCGGCGCTGCTTGCACGCTTATCCTGGCTCGATATCGAAGTAAATGAATCCGAAAGGCAACGATGAGCGACTGGCTCGATACCGTAATGTGGAATGCCGACGGGCTGGTGCCCGCCATCGCCCAGGAGGCGAGCGGCACGGTGCTGACGCTGGCGTGGATGGACCGCGAGGCGCTTTCTCGCACCGCGGCAACCGGCCTTGCGCATTACTGGTCGCGCTCGCGCCGGCGGCTCTGGCAGAAGGGCGAAAGCTCGGGTCATTTTCAAAGAGTCCGCGAAATTCGCCTCGACTGCGACAACGACGCAATTTTGCTGATCGTCGAACAAGAAGGCGGAATTGCCTGTCATACCGGCCGGCACCGGTGCTTTTTCCAGCGGCTCGACAACGGTGCCTGGCGCACGATCGAGCCCGTCATCAAGGATCCGAAAGTCATCTATGGCCAGACATGACGATATTTTGCAGCGCGTGGCGACGACAATAGGAGAGCACCGCAACGTCGATCCCGTGAAGTCCTATGTCGCGACACTTTTCGCCAAAGGCGAGGACGCGATCATCAAGAAGATCGGCGAGGAGGCTACCGAGGCGGTGATGGCCGCCAAGGATGGTGATAAGATCCGCTTGACAGCCGAGATCGCGGACCTCTGGTTCCATTGCCTGGTATTGCTGGAACGCCATGGGTTGGGACCGGAAGACGTGCTCGCGGAGCTCGAGCGGCGCGAGGGCGTGTCCGGCCTCGACGAAAAGGCGTCGCGCAGCTGACGCGAGACAAGCGACCGGCAGCCGCGCCCGGCTTTCCTGGCGTGACGATTTCGCGACAACAGGCTCGCTAGGCTCGCGATAACCGGCAACATAATGGACGACTGCATATTCTGCAAGATTGTGCGCGGCGAGGTGCCGTCGACGAAGGTCTACGAGGACGACGAGGTTCTCGGGTTCCAGGACATTCGACCGCTTGCGCCGGTGCATTTCATGCTGGTGCCGAAAAAGCACATCCCGTCTCTCGCCGACGCGGCGGCGGCGGATGCCGGCGTGCTCGGGCGGATGCTGACGCTTTCCGGAAAGCTTGCGCGCGAACAGGGCTCGCCGGATGGTTTCCGTACCATCATCAATTCCGGGCGTATCGGCCGGCAGGACGTGATGCATTTGCACATGCATGTCATCGGCGGCCCGGAACCGCTGGGCGCAATGATGCCCAAATCCAATGTTTGAAGGAGACCCCACATGGGCGGACTGAGCATCTGGCACTGGCTGATCGTGCTGCTGGTCGTCGTCTTGATATTCGGCACCAAGAAGCTGCGCAACATCGGGCAGGATCTCGGCGGCGCCGTGAAAGGATTCAAGGAAGGAATGAAGACCCAGGATGGCGAACCCGTTCCTCCGGGTGGGGACACTCCTTCGGCGCAATCTTCGGCCCAGCTGGGCGGCAAGACCATCGAGGGCGAGGTCACCAAGGAAACCTCGACCAAGGTCTAAAGCTTTGCAGCGCGCCGTCGCAGCGCCTCCTGCGCACGCGGCAATCTTAATCGTGTTCGAGCCGTGTTCGACATAGCATTCAGCGAGATCCTCGTCATCGCCGTGGTGGCCCTGGTGGTGATCGGCCCCGAGCGCTTGCCGAAGGTAGCGAGGACGCTCGGCCATATGTTCGGACGCCTGCAGCGCTACGTGAACGAGGTCAAGGCCGACATCAACCGCGAGATGGAGCTCGACGAGCTGCGCAAGTTGCAAAGCGAGGTGCAAAGCGCGGCACGGGATCTCGAATCGTCGATGACGAACGCTGCGCGCGAGGTTGAAAGCGGCGTGCGGTCGGTCGAAACCCAGTTGAACGAAGCCGGTAACCCTTCTGCGGCTACCGCTGGCAGTGTTCGTGAGGCTGAGATCGGGGCGGCTGCTCCTGCAGATCAACTGCCGGTCGTGTCGACCGATACGACGAGCTCGCCGTCGCCTGTACACGCCGCTGCCGGCGAGCCCCCACGCCAGGGCGCGCTGCCGGGCTTCGATCGCATCTGAGGTTCCATAGGGCAAGCTCGCCTGCGAGCTTGCCCTGTGCGCGCTACAATGACCGCGGCGCCGCGCAAGGCAAATCGTGCGGCACTCGCCGGGAGCCTCTGCCGTCAGCGGAGAAGCAGCTCCGGTAATTCCTGGTCTACCGATGAGCGATCAAACACCCGGCCCCGACGGTACGCAAGACACTTTCATCTCGCATCTGATCGAGCTCAGAAGCCGGCTGATGCGCTCGATCATCGCGATCGTGATTGTCTTGCTCTGCCTGTTCCCGTGGGCAAAAAACATCTATGCATTGCTGGCGGCGCCGCTGCTCAAGGCGCTGCCAAGCGGCGGAACGATGATCGCCACCGACGTCACCGGTACTTTTCTGGTGCCGTTGAAGGTCACCTTGATGGCGGCCTTTCTGATTGCGCTGCCGTACGTGCTGTTTCAGATGTGGGCTTTTGTCGCCCCCGGGCTCTATCAGCATGAAAAACGGCTCGCGATACCGGTGATCCTGTCGAGTGTAGTGTTTTTCGCGCTCGGAATGGCCTTCGCTTACTTTGCCGTGTTCCCGATCGCCTTCGGTTTCTTCGCCAACTACGCGCCCGCGGGCGTGCAGATGATGACCGACATCGACAAATATCTTTCCTTCGTGCTGACCATGTTCATTGCTTTCGGCATTACGTTCGAGGTGCCGGTGGTGGTCATCGTGCTGGTGCGGCTTGGCGTGGTCAGCCTGGAGAAGCTACGCTCGATTCGTGGCTATGTGATCGTCGGCGCGTTCGTGGTGGGCGCGGTGTTCACTCCGCCGGATATCCTGTCGCAAGTGATGCTGGCGGTGCCGCTGTGGCTGCTCTACGAACTGGGATTACTGTGCGCCCGGTTCATATCAGTTCCCTCCAAGCACGACAAAGAGGGCGAAGCGACCGTATAGCGGTGCCGTCGTTTCCGAGCAAACGAAACCGAGTACGTCATCCCCGCGCGTCACGCACTGTCGCGCCGCGGACTAACGCGCGCTAAGACGCGCGCGCTTTGGGCCGCTTGCCGACGGTGACTTCCAGGTCGACCGGCTTTTTTTCCCGCAGCACCCGGAGCTTGGCCTGACTGCCCGGCGTCAGCGCCGCGATCTGCGACAGCAACGCTGTCACGTCGTGCGTCGGTTTGCCGTCGATCTCCTGCACCACGTCGCGCGCGAGCATGCCCGCGCGGTCGGCGGGACCGCTTTTCATCACGCCTCGGATCAGAACTCCGTCGCTGTTGGCGAGCGTTAGCGCGGAAGCGAGCTCCGGGGTCAGCTCCTGCGGCTCGATACCGAGCCATCCGCGCGTGACTTCACCGTCCCGGATAATTTGCTCGAGCACGCTTTTCGCCAGCGAGACCGGAATGGCGAAGCCAATGCCCTGCGAGCCGCCGCTTTGCGAGAAGATGGCGCTGTTGATGCCGATCAGATTGCCGCCGCTGTCGACCAACGCGCCGCCGGAATTGCCCGGATTTACCGCAGCGTCGGTCTGAATGAAATCCTCGAAGCGGTTGATGCCCAGGTGGTTGCGGCCCAGCGCACTGATGATTCCGTGCGTGACCGTGTTGCCGAATCCGAACGGGCTGCCGATTGCCAGCACCGTGTCGCCGACCTGGACCGAGTCGAGCGTGCCGAAGGTGATCGCGGGCAGATCGCTGACGTCCGCCTTCAGCACCGCCAGATCGGATTCGGGGTCGCTGCCACGCACCCGCGCGCGCAGGCGCCGGCCGTCGGACAGCACGATCTGGATGTCGTCGGCTTCCTCGATCACGTGATTGTTGGTCAGCACATAACCTTCGCTGCTGACGATGACCCCCGATCCGAGACTGTTTGCGCGCCGCGTTTCTTGTTCGCCGAGGCCCGGGAAGAAGCGACGAAAGACCGGATCGTCCGTCAGCGGACGCCGCTGGCGGACTTCCTTGCTGGTGTAGACGTTGACGACCGACGGCATCGCCCTCTTGGCCGCGTCGGCCAGGCTGTCAATCTTGACCGCGGCGACGGCAACCGGAGTCTCCTGCATCAGCACGACGTTGCTCCTGCCCGTGTAGCGGACGAGCAGATCCGGTCGCAGCGTGGTGACCACGAACAGCACCGCGAGACAGATGGTCGCGACCTGCGCGAACAGCAGCCAAAACCGTCGAAGCACGATGGGCCCGTTCAATACCGAAAAGAATCGAGATTGCGATTATAAACGTCCGCTGCCGCAACGCAGCATGAGCCTCGAACCGCGGGCGCTGCGGAAAACGAGGCTCAGCCGCAAGGCATTGTTTTATTGATGTTTTCCGGCACATTTTTGAACGCGGGGGCCAAATCATTTATACTCGCGCGGTTTCTCGGATTTGCCTCGAAGGGCCGGCGTCATGTCAGAGTACGGGAATGTGGATAACAAGAAGCGCCGCTTCCTGATCGGTGCCACGACGGTGGTGGGTGGTATCGGGGCGGCGGCGGCGGCCGTTCCTTTGGGGATGAGCTTCTGGCCGAGCGAGCGCGCAAAAGCCGCCGGGGCGCCGGTCGAACAGGACATCAGCAAGCTCGAGCCCGGCCAGCAGATCAAAGTCGAATGGCGCGGCAAGGTTGTTTGGATCATCAATCGCACGCCGGCGATGCTGGCCACGCTGCCCAAGCTCGATGACCGGGTGGCCGATCCCAAGTCAGACGTCGATCACCAGCCCCCTTACGCGAAAAACGAGGACCGCTCCAGAAAGCCGGAGATCTTCGTCGCGGTGGGCATCTGTACCCACCTCGGCTGCTCGCCGACTTTTCGACCGGAAGTGGCTCCCGCGGACCTCGGCCC
>DATNNK010000531.1:0-2634 GCA_035601875.1 Casimicrobiaceae bacterium
CACGGCAAGAGTGTCGGGTTGTCCTTCCACAGTGCGCTCCTGAAGTGCAGTGCCGCGGTTCCCGCGATAAAGCCCACCAGCGTGTTGCGAAGGCCGGTGACATGAGCAAGTGGAAGAATCGCGAGCAGCGTCCCCACGAACACGCAAAGCGCCCGGTGACCGATTGCGTGGGGGTCGGTCCGATCATCAAGCGCTGCCACGGTCAGGGATTCCATCAGTGGAGGCTGGTGAGCGCCCTGCTGGCGGCGGCCGGCTCGCGATTCAGCCGCACCTCGACCACGTGATGCGCACCGTCGTCGACGAGCGAAATCACCGGCGCGTCTTGCGCGACGCCGTCGACGGTCACCGCGGGCTCGCCTTCAGAGACGCCATGCTGCACCACCGTAATGTGATAGAGCGTATCCCGATAGCGGTAGTCCACGGCGTACGTCTGCCAATCAGCAGGGACGCACGGCGCCAAATACAGCTTGTCCTTCTCCCGAGTCAGCCCCAGAAGCGTTTCCACGATGAGGCGGTAGAGCCACCCGGCAGAGCCGGTATACCATGACCACCCGCCGCGGCCGGTGTGCGGCGCGAGTGCATACACATCGGCCGCGACGACGTACGGCTCGGTCTTGTATACCGCCGTCGCCTCCGCCGTTAGCGCGTGGTTCACCGGGTTGATCATCGCCAATAGCTCCCACGCACGCCGGCGATCGCCCAATGCGGCGAATGCCATCGTGGCCCAGATCGCAGCGTGCGTATATTGGCCGCCGTTTTCGCGCACACCGGGAACGTATCCTTTGATGTAACCGGGATTCAACGGCGATCGATCGAACGGTGGCTCGAGAAGCTGAATCAGAGCCGCATCTCGTCGAACCAGGTAGCGGTCAACGGCCGCCATGGCCATTCGCGGGCGTTCGCCGGTGCCGGCGCCGGATAACACCGACCAGCTCTGCGCAATGGAATCGATTCGGCATTCGGCATTGATGGCCGAGCCGAGCGGCGTTCCATCGTCAAAGTAGGCGCGGCGATACCATTCTCCGTCCCAGCCGTGCTGCTCGATGTTCCGTTTCAGGTCGGCCGCTGCCGTTGCGCAGCGCTCGACAAACAGGGTGTCGCCGCGCAGCGTCGCAATGCCAGCGAATTGAACGAGCACGTCATAGAGAAGGAATGCGAGCCAGACGCTTTCGCCCTTGCCGCCGAAGCCGACCAGATTCATCCCGTCGTTCCAGTCGCCGGTACCCATCAGCGGAAGGCCGTGTTCGCCCAATCGCAAGCCGCTCACCACGGCGCGCTTGCAATGCTCATAGAGGCTCGCTGCCTGTTCTGATCTGACCGGCAAGTCGTAGTACGAATCCTCCTCCATTGCGACCAGCCGGCCTTCGAGGAAAGGCACCGACTCGTCCAGAATCCCCGCGTCACCCGTGGCCGCGACGTAACGACAGGTCGCAAGAGGCAGCCACAGGTAATCATCCGAGCAGCGGGTGCGCACACCGCGGCCCGCCGGCGGATGCCACCAGTGCTGGACATCGCCCTCGAGGAACTGGCGCGCCGCGCAGCGCAGGAGATGCTCGCGCAAAAGGGCAGGCTCGACGTGAACGAGCGCCATCGTATCCTGCAACTGATCGCGAAATCCGAAGGCTCCGCCCGACTGATAAAAGCCGCTGCGGCCCCAGAGGCGACACGCCAGAATCTGATACAGCAGCCAGCCGTTAGTCAACACGTTGAGCGATGGATCGGGCGTTTTTACCTGCACCGCGCCGAGTGTCCGCTGCCAGTACTGCTGCACCTTGTCCAGCGCGTCGCGAGCTGCCACCGAACCTCCAAAGCGCTGCACCAGCTTGCGTGCATCGTCCCGATTTCTCCCAATGCCAAGGCGAAAAATGACCTCGGAGGCCTGGCCGGCTACCAGCTCGAACGGAACCCGAATGGCGCCACAAGGATCGAGTGCCGGTCCGACCCTCCCTGACAGCGCCGTCCAAGTCATCGCAGCCGGATTGTTGAGCCCCGCATTGCGGCCGATGAACTCGGCTCGATCGCCGGTCACGCTGAAGACGACGGCGTCGGTGTCGAAGAAGGCGATCCGGCCGGCGAACTCGCTGTTGTACGGATTTCTCGCCAGCAGGGCCCCGCTTGCAGGCTCAATTTCGGTCACCACGTGCATACCTGTCTTTGCTCTCAGATCGCCCAGCACCCACTCGACGTAGCCAGTCGCGGAAAGCCGGCGCGGCCGTCCCGATTCATTGCGCACTTTCAACACCGCGAACTTGACCGAGGCGTCCAGCGCAACGTAGACCCACAGTTCCGAATGGATCCCTTCCTCGCTATGCTCGAAGACGCTGTAGCCGAATCCATGCCGGGTGCAATAGGGCGTCGCGCCGCGTCTGGGTAGCGGAGCCGGCGACCAGAAGGAGCCGCTCTCTTCGTCGCGGAGATAGAAGACTTCTCCGCCGCTATCGCTCACCGGGTCGCCGTGCCAAGGCGTGAGGCGAAATTCATGCGCATTCTCGCCCCAGCTATAGGCTTGTCCGCTCTCCGTAATCACCGTTCCGAACTGCGCATTCGCGATCACGTTCGACCACGGCAAGGGGGTCGCTTGCGCCCTTCCCGTAGTGATGACGTATTCGCGGCCATCGGCGGCAAATCCGCCAA
>DATNNK010000532.1:0-4154 GCA_035601875.1 Casimicrobiaceae bacterium
GTGTTCCTGCTTGCTACCGTCACCTTGCTGCCCTATTCGCTCTACAGCGTCGAGGTGGCGAAAGCAGGCACGCCAGTGACGATCACGGTGCTGGTCGCACTACTGGTATGCCTCATCCCGACCACCATCGGCGGATTGCTGTCGGCGATCGGCGTCGCCGGCATGGGCCGCATGATGCGCGCCAATGTAGTGGCGACATCCGGTCGCGCCGTCGAGGCGGCAGGCGACTGCGACGTACTACTGCTGGATAAGACCGGCACCATAACGTTTGGCAACCGCCAGGCATCGGGGCTCTTCCCGCTGGCGGGGGTAACGGTTCAGCAGCTCGCCGAGGCGACTCTGTTCGCCTCGCTCGGCGATGAAACCCCCGAAGGCAAGAGCATCGTCGTCTACGCCAAGCGCGCGTATGGGATCGTGCCCCCGGCGCTGGTACCCGGCAGATTCACGATCATCCCCTTTTCCGCGCAGACGCGGATGAGCGGCGTGACCTACGAGGGACGGGAGTTGCGCAAGGGCGCGCTCGACGCGGTCCGCGGGTGGGTCGTCGCGCAGAGCGGGACGATCGACGTTGAGCTCACCACGCGTGTCGAGGAAGTGGCTCGCCGCGGCTCGACGCCGCTGGTCGTGGCCGAGGGTCGCTATGTTCTCGGCGTCGTGGAGCTCAAGGACATCGTCAAGTCGCAGATCAAGGAGCGCTTCGCCGAGCTGCGCAGGATGGGGATCCGCACCATCATGATCACCGGCGACAACAAGCTCACAGCAGCGTCGATTGCCGCCGAGGCCGGTGTCGATGACTTTCTTGCCGAAGTGACACCGGAGGCAAAGCTCAAGTTGATCCGCGACATCCAGGCCGAAGGCAAGCTGGTCGCGATGACCGGTGACGGCACCAATGACGCGCCCGCACTGGCGCAAGCCGACGTGGCTGTCGTGATGAATAGCGGCACCCAGGCGGCCAAGGAAGCGGGCAACATGGTCGATCTCGACTCCAATCCGACCAAGCTGATCGAGATCGTCGAGATCGGCAAGCAGCTCCTGATGACTCGCGGCGCGCTCACGACATTTTCCATCGCCAACGACGTCGCCAAGTATTTTGCGATCATTCCGGCGGCGTTCGCAAGCACCTATCCCGTTCTCGACACCCTCAACGTCATGAACCTCGCGACGCCAAACAGCGCGATCCTGTCGGCGGTGATCTTCAACGCACTGATCATTCCGGCTTTGATACCTTTGGCGCTCAAGGGCGTCAAGTACCGCCCGGTCGGTGCCGCGTCCATCCTGCGGCGAAACATGTTGATCTATGGCGTGGGGGGCATACTGCTGCCGTTCATCGGCATCAAGCTGATCGACCTGGTGTTGGTAGCGCTGCACCTGGCCTGATACAAGGAGAACCACCATGTTTGCGCAATTCACGCCTGCACTGCGGATGCTCGTCGTCATGTCGGCGCTGACCGGCGTCATCTATCCTCTGGTCGTCACCGGTATTGCGAAGGCCACGTTCCCGCGAGCGGCCAACGGCAGCTTGATCGAGGCCGACGGAAAGACGCTGGGATCCGACCTCATCGGCCAGCCGTTTGACGATCCGAAGTATTTCTGGAGCCGGCCGTCGGCAACGTCGCCGCAGCCCTACAACGGAATGTCATCCTCCGGTTCGAACCAAGGCCCCCGCAACCCGGCATTGGCCGACGCGGTCAAGGATCGGATCAAAGCGCTGCGCGATGCCGATCCGGGCAACACGGCGGCTGTCCCGGTCGATCTCGTCACTGCTTCGGGCAGCGGTCTTGATCCGCATATCAGCGTCGCTGCGGCGGAGTACCAACTCTCGCGGGTCTCGAAGGCACGCGGACTGCCAGCCGAGCAAGTGCGCGGTCTCGTTGCGCAAAACACCGAAGGCCGCACGCTGGGGGTGCTGGGTGAGCCTCGGGTCAACGTGCTCAAGCTCAACATCGCGCTCGATGGCGCCTCGAAATGATCATGTGGCCCGATGGCCCACAGCTTGCGTACGCGTGACTTGATCGGCGTCACCAAGACAGCCTGATGGACGCCTGAACGGCATCGAGCGGCTCAGGCTCGATCGGGCGGCCGCGCCAGTACACAAAACGGTCGAGCACTGTTAGGCTCAAGCATGCCGAAACAGCGCCCGGACCCTGACCAACTTCTCGCCGAGGTCAAAGCCGAGGAAGCCGGCGCGGCGCGGGGTCGCCTGAAGATATTCTTCGGCGCCTCGGCGGGCGTTGGCAAAACCTATGGCATGCTGGTCGCAGCCCAGACGCTGCGACGCGCAGGAAGCGACGTTGTCATCGGCGTGCTCGAAACGCATGGCCGCGTCGAAACGGCCGCATTGCTCGATGGTCTTGAGCAATTGCCGCCACTGCTGCTCGATGTCCGGGGCGCGTCGATCAAGGAATTCAATCTCGATGCCGCGCTCGTACGGCATCCCGCCCTGATCCTGGTCGACGAGCTTGCCCACACCAACGCGCCGGGCGCGCGGCATCCGAAACGCTGGCAGGACATCGACGAATTGCTGGCAAGCGGCATCGATGTCTTCACGACTCTCAACGTCCAGCATCTGGAGAGCCTGAACGACGTCGTCGGTGGCATCACCGGTATCCGGGTTTGGGAAACCGTCCCCGATACGTTTTTCGACGAGGCGGATGATGTCGTCCTGGTCGACATTCCAGCCGACGAGTTGCTCGCACGCCTCAAGGCGGGCAAGGTCTACATGCCCGAGCAGGTCGAAGGCGCTGCGGGAAATTTCTTCCGCAAGGGCAACCTCATGGCGCTGCGCGAGCTTGCGCTGCGCCGCACCGCCGATCGTGTCGAAGATGACGTTCAAGCCTATCGCACCGACCAAGCCATCCAGCGCATCTGGAAAACCGAGGCATCGCTGCTCTGCTGCGTCGGTCCCGACCCAGGCGGCGAACATGTGGTCAGGAGCGCGGCGCGGCTCGCCAATCAGCTTGCCATCGAATGGACGGCAACCTATGTCGAGACACCCAAGCTGCAACGACTGCCGCCGAAGGAGCGCGAGCGCATTCTCAAGACCTTGAGATTGGCGCAAGACCTTGGCGCCAAGACGGCGATCCTTTCCGGAAGCGATCCGGCATCCGCCATCGTCGAATACACCCATATCCACAATTATTCGAAGCTAGTGGTGGGCCGCGCCCAGTCGATTCGTCGCTGGCCCTGGTCACGCAGCGTCGCGACGCGCTTGGGCGCTCTCGCGCCCGACGTCGATGTGATCGAAATCGGCCGCGGTGAGCCACAGGTCAGGCAGTCCAAGCAGGGCATTGTTTCCGACGACAGCGAGGATCCGCGCCGTACCGCCAAACGCCTTCGCTATGTGTGGGCGTTGCTGGGGTGTTTAGCCACCACATTGATCGCTTTGCCATTGCTGCCCTATTTCGACCTTGCCAACATCGTGATGCTATTTCTGCTCACGGTCGTGCTGATCGCCGTCAAATTCGGACGCCGTCCCGCCGTTCTTGCCGCCTTCGTGAGCGTCGCAAGCTTCGACTTCTTTTTCGTGCCGCCGAGGTTCTCGTTTTCCGTGACGAACGTTCAGTACCTGCTCACGTTGGTAGTGATGCTAGCCATAGCGCTCATTACCGGGCAGATGACCGCGGGATTGCGTTACCAGGCACGTGTCGCCTCTTCCAGAGAGGAGCGCGCCCGCGCGCTCTACGAGTTCGCGCGGGACATGTCGAGTCTGCTCCAAACCGATCAGGTCTTGGAGGCCGCGAACAAGTTCATCGCCGCCACCTTCCAAGCGAACGTAGCGATCCTGATACCGGACGACCAGGACCGGCTCGTACTGCACGATCCCGGCGGACTCGCGCGGACCGCAGACCTGCTTGCCGCCGCTCAATGGGCGTATGACAAATCACAGCCAGCCGGTGCCGGCACGGACACCCTTCCTGGCAGTGAATTTCTGTACTTGCCGCTGCGCGCACCGATGCGTACGCGGGGTGTGCTGGCGATCAAAGCTTCGAATCGGCGCCTCCTCATGGTGCCGGAGCAGCAGCGCCTCCTGGACACATTTGCGGCGCTGGTCGCGATTGCCCTCGAGCGCGTGCACTATGTCGAGGTAGCGCAGCAGGCGCTCATTCGCATGGAATCGGAGCGCTTGCGCAATTCCCTGCTGGCCGCGCTTTCTC
>DATNNK010000533.1:0-3902 GCA_035601875.1 Casimicrobiaceae bacterium
CTCAAAGCGGCCCCCGAAGTTGATGACATCGGTTTCGGTGACCGGCACACCGAAACCGATCGCGGTGCCGTAAGTCTGCGACGAGTATTGGGCGATCGGAAGCGACGACGGATCGACATTCTTGTCGTAGATCTCGATTGCGCGTGAGATGCCATCCGCGGTCCAGTACGGCTCGACATAAGTCACCGCGATGGTGCGATTGACTTTGCTGGTGTTAACCGATGCCGAAAGGGAGTTGCCGGTGCCGAAGACGTTATTCTGCGACACCGATGCGGAAAGAACGACGCCGTCGGCGCTGGAGTAGCCGACACCCGCGAGCAGATTGCCGGTCGACTTCTCGGTCACTGTCACGTCGAGATCGACCTGGTCGGGGCTGCCTGGAACGGCCGGCGTCTCGATGTTGACGTCCTCGAAATAGTTGAGCCTGACGATGCGCACCTTGGAACGGTCGATTCGCGTCGCGTCGTACCACGCGCCTTCGAGCTGGCGCAACTCGCGCCGGATCACTTCGTCACGCGTTCGCGCGTTGCCGCTGATGTTGATGCGCCGTATGTATACCCGCCGACCCGGATCGATGTAGAACGTGAATGCGGCCCGCCTGTTGGGCCGATCGACTTCCGGCACCGCGTTGACGTTGGCGAACGCGTAGCCGTCGCTGCCCAGCCGGTCCGAAATCGCCTTCGCCGACTGGGTCAGCTTTTCTCGCGAATAGACCTCTCCGGGCTTGACCGTGATCAGCCGCAGCAATTCCGCTTCCGGCAGCAAGAGCTCGCCGGCCAGACGCACGTCCGAGAAGGTGTACCTCGGACCTTCGGCGATGTTGACGGTAATGTAGATGTCCTCCTTGTCCGGAGTGATCGACACCTGCGTCGACTCGACGGTGAACTCGAGATAGCCGCGGTTAGTGTAGTAGCTGCGCAGCGTCTCCAGGTCGGCCTGAAGCTTCTGCTTCGAATACTGGTCGTTCTTGGTGTACCAGGTGAGCCAGCCGGGGGTCGAGAGCTGCATCTCGGCAATCAGCGTTTTTTCGGGAAACGCCTGCGCGCCGACGATATTGATGTTGGCGATCTTGGCGACATCGCCTTCTTCCACCGTGAAATTCACTGCGACGCGGTTGCGCTCCTGCGGCGTCGCGGTGGTGGTGACTTTCATCGCGTAATAGCCGCGATTGATGTACTGCCGCTTGAATTCCTGCTCGGCGCGTTCCAGCGCGGAGCGATCGAAGATGCGCGACTCCGCGATCCCGATGTCCTTGAGCGCCTTTTTCAGCGTGTCCTTGTCGAATTCCTTGGTGCCGACGATGTCGATCTGGCTGATCGTCGGCCGCTCCTGCACGATGACCACCAGCACGCCGTCTTCCGCCTCGAGCCGCACGTCGCGAAAGAAACCGGTGGCGTAGAGCGCCTTGACCGCTGCCGACGCCTTTTCATCGTCGATGCGATCGCCAACCTTGATCGGAAGATAGCTGAACACGGTTCCGGCGTCAGTGCGCTGCACGCCTTCGACACGGATATCCTTGACGACGAACGGATCGAAAGCAAGCACCGCCGTGGACAACGAAAGCGCGAGCAGCGCCGCGGCGGCTCCCAGGTGTGTCATGAACTTCGCGCTTGTCCGCGAAGCGGCCCCGCGGTTAGAAGAGTCGGGAAATGTCATTGAAAAGCGCTAGAGCCATCAGCATGGCCAGGACGGCCATGCCGATGCGCTGGCCGACCTCGAGGACGCGGTCGGAAACGGGACTGCCCTTGATAATCTCGGCCAGATAATACATCAAGTGACCGCCATCGAGTAAGGGCACAGGCAGCAGATTGAGCACACCGAGGCTAATGCTGATCAGCGCGAGATATCCGATGAATGTCAATGCGCCGGCCTGCGCCGACTGCCCGGCAAAGTCGGCCATGGTCAGCGGACCGCTGATGTTCTTCAGCGACGCGTCGCCGATAAGTATGCGACCGAGCATTTTCAGCGTGAACACCGACAGATCCCAGGTCTTGAGCGCGCCTTGGACCAGCGCCTCGCCGACGCCATAACGAACGATGATGGAGACGCGCTCGGCGGCGGCCGGATCGACGCCAAGCCGCATGCCGGCGATGCCGACGCGACGGCCGTTCTGCTCGCTCGGCTCCGGCGTCAGATCGCTCCGGAACTCGGCACCGTCGCGGCGCAGCGTGAACGTGATTCGCTCGCCGGGATGCGCGTTGGTAATCGCCGCCGCGTCCGCCGGCGAGCGTACCGCGGTACCGTCGATGGCGACGATCGCGTCGCCCGGCCGAATGCCCGCGTTTGCCGCCGGCTTTCCGGGCAGCGTCTCGTTGACGATAGGCGAACCGAGATCGGCTCGCAGCCCGAGCGTGGCCATGAAATTCGATTCCCAATCGCCGGCATTCAGCGCGTCGAGCGCCAAGCGCCGCGTTGTCGTCGAGCGGTCTTCACGCGTTACCTCGAGGCCAACGCTGTTGCTTCCCGAGGCCTTGAGCAAGCGCCAACGCAGATCCTGCCACGAGCCGATCGCTTCGCCATCGACAGCGGTGACCAGGTCGCCGCCCGCGAGACCGGCTTGAGCCGCAGGCGATGTCGCTGGCGGGGGCGCCAGCAGCGGACGCTGGGCCGGCACGCCGACGACATAGATCGCCGCGAAGAGCAGCACCGCGAGGGCCAGATTCGCAATCGGGCCTGCGGCGACGATCGCGATCCGGCGCCAGACGTTCTGTCGATTGAAGGCCCGCGGCAGGTCGGCCGGGAGCACCTCGCCTTCGCGTTCGTCGACCATCTTGACGTAACCGCCCAGCGGAATCGCCGACAGCGCCCATTCGGTGCCGTCGCGCCCGTAGCGGCGAGACCACACGATGCGCCCAAAGCCGACCGAGAAGCGCAGCACCTTGACGCCCACCAAACGTGCGACGAGGTAGTGGCCGAGCTCGTGAAACACGACCAGAACACCGAGCGTTACGATAAAAGCGAGCAATTTCTGGATCATGTCTTCACATCGGAAGAGCTTGCGGCTGCTCGAGATTGAGCAATTCCCGCGCCACGGCGCGTGCCTCGCGGTCGGCATCCAGCGCGTCGGCGAGCGACGACAGCGGTGTCACCGGCACGCGTCGCATGGTCGCTTCGCAGGCACGGGCGATGTCGAGGAAACCGATTTTACGCTGGAGGAACGCTTCCACCGACACTTCATTCGCGGCGTTCAGGATCGCCGGGGCGGTTCCGCCCGCGCCCAGCGCTTCATAGGCCACGCCAAGGCACGGAAACCGGGCCAGATCGGGCGCGAAAAAGTTGAGCGAGCCGATACGGGCGAGCTCCAGTGGCGCGACGCCGGAGCTGATGCGTTCCGGCCATGCGAGTGCCTGCGCGATCGGCGTGCGCATGTCCGGGTTACCCAGTTGCGCGAGCACCGACCCATCCACGTATTCCACCAGAGAATGAACGATGCTCTCGGGATGAATCACGACCTCGATCGCTTCCCGCGCGACGCCGAACAGCCAGTGCGCCTCGATGACCTCGAGGCCCTTGTTCATCATGGTGGCCGAGTCGACTGAAATCTTGCGTCCCATGCGCCACTTGGGATGAGCACAAGCCTGCTCGGGGCTGACGCCTTCGAGCTCGGTAAGAGGCGTAACGCGGAAGGGGCCGCCCGACGCGGTCAGCAGAATACGCCGCACGCCGCCCGCCGCCGTCGATGGCGTCCTATCTTGCGGCATACACTGAAAAATCGCGTTGTGCTCACTGTCGATCGGCAGCAGGATCGCTCCGGAATCGCGAACCGCGGACATGAACACTGCGCCGGCGAGCACCAGCGTTTCCTTATTGGCAAGCAGGATGCGCTTGCCCGCCTTCGCTGCGGCCAGGGTGGACTCGAGTCCCGCGGCGCCGACGATTGCGGCGATCACGGTATCGACCTC
>DATNNK010000534.1:0-5388 GCA_035601875.1 Casimicrobiaceae bacterium
GAAATGAGCGCAACGACTTTCATCGCTGCATCGACCGCCGCGCCCAAGTCGGTGTCGCCGACCTGGCGCCGCTTCCGCGACGCTTTCAGGCGCCACCCGACGGCGCTCATCGGCGGCGTGATCCTGATTGGCATGGTCGCCATCGCGATCTTCGCGCCGTGGCTGGGAACCATCGACCCGCAGGCGGTCGCGCCGATCAAGCGCCTGAAGCCACCGTCGGCCGACTTCTGGTTCGGGACCGACATGCTCGGTCGCGACGTCTACAGCCGCGTCGTGTATGGGGCGCGGGTGTCGCTGATCGTCGGCCTTGCAGTGGCGATGTTCTCGACCGTTCTTGGAATAGCGATCGGACTGGTGACCGGCTATGTGCGCGTCCTGGATGCGGTCGTGATGCGGGTGATGGATGGACTGATGTCGATCCCCTCGGTGCTGCTCGCCATCGCTTTGATGGCGCTTACCAAGGCAAGCGTGGGCAACGTCATTGCGGCCATTACGCTCGCCGAAGTGCCGCGCGTCGTGCGGCTCGTCCGCAGTCTCGTGTTGACGCTGCGCGAGCAGCCCTACGTCGAAGCCGCCATCGCGGCTGGCACGACCTTGCCCCGCATTCTGCTGCGCCACATCCTGCCCAATATCGTCGCACCATTGCTCGTCCAGGGCACCTATGTCTGTGGGTCGGCGATGATCACCGAGGCGATACTCTCGTTCATCGGCGCCGGTACGCCGCCGAATATTCCCAGCTGGGGCAACATCATGGCCGAAGGCCGAAGCCTGATTCAGATCGCGGGCTACCTCATCTTGTTTCCCGGCATCTGCTTGTCCCTGACGGTGCTCGCAGTGAACCTGCTCGGCGACGGCATGCGCGATGCGCTCGACCCCAGGCTGGCCCGGCGCATGTGAAGCCATGAAAACGGACTACATACCGACTTCCGCGCTGCTTGATGTCAAGGGATTGAAGACCTATTTTTTCACCCGCGATGGCGTGGTGCGCGCCGTCGACGGCGTTTCCTTTTCGGTGGCGCGCGGGGAGACACTCGCCATCGTCGGCGAGTCCGGTTGCGGCAAAAGCGTCACCTCGCTTTCGATTCTGCGCCTGATCGCATCGCCACCCGGACGAACCGTCGAGGGGAGCGTTGTGTTCGAAGGGCGCGATCTGCTCGAGTTGTCGGAAGCGGAGATGCGGAAGGTTCGTGGCGATGCCATTTCCATGGTTTTCCAGGAGCCGATGACTTCGCTCAATCCGGTGCTGACCGTTGGCCGACAGATCGCTGAAGTGCTGATGCTGCACCGCGGCCTCCCGCGCGAAGACGCCATGCTAAGCGCGATCGAGATGCTGAGACTGGTCAAGATCCCGGAACCGGAACGCCGCGTGGCGGAGTATCCGCATCAGCTTTCGGGAGGCATGCGACAGCGAGTGATGATCGCGATGGCGCTTGCCTGCGAGCCGCGGCTGTTGATCGCCGACGAGCCGACCACGGCGCTCGACGTCACGATACAGGCGCAGATCCTCGACCTGATGCGGGAGCTTAAAGCCAGGACGGGTGCTGCGATTATGCTCATCACCCACGATCTGGGAGTGGTGGCGGAAATGGCGCAGCGCGTGGTGGTGATGTACGCGGGACGCAAAGTCGAGGAAGGGTCTGTCGAAGCGCTGTTTGCCAATCCTCGCCACCCCTACACTCGCGGACTGCTCGACTCCATTCCGAAGCTCGGCGCTTCTATGGTGAGCCGTGGCGCGGGTACGCGTTTGAGCGAAATTGCCGGCACCGTGCCATCGCTGTCCGAAGCGATCGTCGGCTGTGCTTTCGCACCGCGTTGCGCTTACGCCACCGTGCGCTGCCTGAACGAATATCCTCCATTCGAGGAAAAAGCACCCGGTCATGGCGCCGCGTGCTGGGAGTCGGAGCGTCTACTCGCGGATGCGATCGTATGATGGGAGAGAGGCAGCCGAAGGCAGTTGCAACCACAAAGGCGGGGCGGCTGCTTCAGGTGACGCATTTGACCAAACATTACGCTGTCCGCGGCGGAGTATTCGGTCGGCCACGGGGCCAGGTGCACGCGGTCGATGACGTCAGCTTCGCGATCGCCGAAGGAGAGACGCTGGGTCTGGTTGGCGAAAGCGGCTGCGGCAAGACCACGCTCGGCAAGACCGTGCTCAGGCTGGTCGAGCCGACCGCGGGCATGATCCACTGGCGAGGACAGAGAATCGATCAACTCAAGGGCGCCGCGATGCGTCCCTACCGGCGCGAGCTGCAGGCGGTGTTTCAGGATCCTTATGCGTCGCTCAACCCGCGCATGCGGGCGGCGGATATCGTAGCCGAGCCGATCCGCAATTTCGAGCAGGCAACGGCAGCGCAAATCGAAAAGCGAGTGCTTTCGCTTTTCGAGAAAGTGGGTTTGCGAACCGACCAGATGGCCAAATATCCCTACGAATTTTCGGGCGGACAGCGGCAGCGGCTCGGCATCGCGCGGGCTCTCGCGCCGCAACCCAGATTGATCGTTTGCGATGAGCCGGTATCAGCGCTCGACGTTTCGGTCCAAGCGCAGGTCATCAACCTGCTGGTCGATCTTCAGCGGGAATTTGGCCTGTCTTATCTTTTCGTCGCCCACGATCTGGCGGTGGTCGAGCACATCAGTCACCGCGTCGCGGTGATGTATCTCGGCAGAATCGTGGAGGTTGCGTCGACCCGCGCTTTGTTCGAAAATCCGTTGCATCCTTATACCGAAGCGCTTTTGTCGGCGGTGCCGGTTCCCGATCCCACCGCCCGTCGAAAACGCCTCATCCTCGCCGGAGATGTGCCGAGTCCCATAGAGGTACCCACCGGGTGCCGCTTCCACACCCGTTGTCCGTATGCGTTCGATCGCTGCAAGGTCGAAGAACCAGTGCTCAAGAAGGCGTTACCGGCGCACTTGGTTGCATGTCACCTGCGCGAGGTTCCCATCGCAACAGCAAGCATTGCGCATCACTGAAGGTGCGCACAAAAGGAGCCAATGAGGTGGGCAGCCTTAACCGTTTGAGCGCGACCGTCGCGGCGCGCAAGCTGACTGCGCGGGAGATCACGGCGGTGTCGCTTCTCGCAGACTGCCTCGAGCGCATCTCCGAACGCGAAAGCGCTGTGCGCGCATGGACTTTCCTCGATACTGACGCGGCGATGCAACGCGCTCGCGCGCTCGATGCACAACCGCCGACAGGATTGCTGCACGGGCTTCCGATTGCGGTCAAGGACCTGTTCGACACCTTCGACATGCCGACAAGCTACGGTTCACCGATCTACGCCAACCATCGACCCGCCGCCGACGCGGCATGCGTTGCCTTGGCGCGGGCGGCAGGTGCCATCGTCCTCGGCAAGACAGTCACTACCGAGTTCGCGACCTTTCATCCCGGGCCGACGCGCAATCCCCATAATCTGTCGCACACGCCGGGCGGATCCTCGTCAGGCTCGGCAGCGGCGGTCGCGGACTGGATGGTCCCGCTTGCCTTCGGCTCACAAACAGCGGGTTCGATCGTGCGTCCGGCAGCGTTTTGCGGCGTGGTGGGATACAAGCCGACCTTCGGCTTGGTAATCCGCGTTGGGGTCAAGATGATTTCCGATCCGCTGGATACGATCGGCGTGCTCGCCCGCAGCGTTGCCGACGCAGCGCTGTTCGTGGCCGCGCTCACCGACCGGCACGAACTTCTGATCGACGATCCGGCGACTGACATACCGCGGATCGGGCTGTGCAGAACCTATGAATGGAATCGCGCGCAGCCCGAGACGGTCGCGCTGTTCGAAGACGCGGGCCGACGGCTGCGTGCCGCCGGTGCAGGCGTCCGCCAGGTGACGCTGCCGCCTCCCTTCGGGGGCCTGGCTGAGGCGCATACGGCGATCATGGTATCCGAAGTCGCGAAATCCTTGGCGCACGAAAATCTCGTGCACCGCAAAGACTTGAGCGCGGACATGACCAAGATGATCGACGCCGGCCTCGCGGTGTCGCCCCAGCAATACGACGCGGCGCGCTCCCTTACGCGAAGCTGCCGCGCGATGCTGCCGGATATCTTCAACGGGCTTGACGTGCTTGTAGCGCCCAGTGCCGCGGGCTACGCGCCGTCGGGGATCGCTGCCACCGGCGATCCGCTGTTCAACCGGATATGGACGCTGTTGCACGTTCCCGTCGTCCATGTGCCTGTCGCTCGCGGGTCGCATGCATTGCCTGTCGGCGTCACGATCGTGGGCGCCGTCGGCGCCGATCGTGCAACGTTGCGGGCCGCGGAATGGATACATGCGCGCCTCGGTGGAAGCGAGCAGGCGCATGGGTGAAGAGGGCTAATGATGGCGACACCGTCCGCTGTGCTTCATTCCCCGAAGACCGCCACAGGCTCGCTTCGAGTCGATGGCGGACGGCTGTGGCGATCGCTCATGGAGCTGGCGCAGATCGGCGCCACGCCGAAGGGGGGCGTGCGACGGCTCGCGCTAACCGACCTCGATGGGCAGGGTCGCGATCTCGTTGTCGGGTGGCTCAAGGAAACCGGCAGCCGCATCGAAATCGACGGTGCAGGCAATATTTTCGCGACGCGGTCCGGACGCGATCCCGCGGCGCGTGTTGTGCTGACCGGAAGTCATATCGATACGCAACCTTCTGGCGGCAAATTCGACGGCAACTACGGCGTGCTCGCGGGATTGGAGGTGCTGCGAACCCTCAACGACGCTGGCATCGTCACGGAGCATCCGGTTGCCGTCGCAATATGGACCAACGAGGAGGGCAGTCGGTTCGTGCCGGTGATGGGCGGCTCCGGCGCGTTTGCCGGCGTGTATACGCTCGAGCACTTGCTGCAGCAGCGCGACATCGATGGCATCGCGTTTGGCGACGCCCTAAGAGATATCGGCTATGCCGGAGACGCGCCCGTCGGCGGACGCACCCTCGATGCCTATTTCGAGGCGCACATCGAGCAGGGGCCCATCCTCGAGCGCGAAGACAAGATTGTGGGCGTGGTGACGGGAGCGCTGGGGCTGCGCTGGTACGACTGCATCTGGACCGGGCAGGACGCACATGCCGGGCCGACACCCATGGAAGCGCGCCGCGATGCATTGCGCGGCGCTTCGCGGATGGTCGAGGCGATCCACGCGCTGGCGATGCGCCACGCGCCGGACGGCCGGGCAACCGTCGGGTTCATGCAGGTCAGCCCCAATTCGCGCAACGTCGTCCCCGGGCTCGTCAAGATGACCGTCGACATGCGGCATCCCGGCGACGAGCATCTCGCAACGATGGATCGCGAGCTTCGCGACGCGGCGGCCGCCATCTCCCGCGACCTTGGTCTTGAATGCGATCTGCAACAAGTCGACCACTTCCCGGCGTCGCGTTTCGACTCGAATTGCGTTGACGCAGTGCGCAACGCGACGCGAACGCTCGGCT
>DATNNK010000535.1:0-2460 GCA_035601875.1 Casimicrobiaceae bacterium
GACCTGCTGTTCGTGACGCTCGATCAGCACCGACTCCAGCGCGGCACGAAAGTCTTCCCGCTTGTCGACACCGACGGCCTCGACTGCTTCCAGTGCCGCGATCACCTTGGCCGGTCCGACCGGCAACCCCGCCTTGCGCAGCACCCGCGCAAAATGAAGGATATTTTCCGCCAGATGCGCGCGCCCGAAGAGCTGTCGATCGGCCATTCTAATCGGCCGTGTCAAACGCGCGCCTCGACCGCCGTTTGCGCTTCGGTGCGCGCCTGGGCGACGAGCTCCGCGGCGATCTCAGGCGTGATGGCGCCGATATCGTCCTGGTACTTGAGCAAGGCGCCAAGCGTGTCGGCCACCGTCTCCGGGTCGAGGCTCATGCGGTCGAGCGCCACCAATGCCTCGGCCCAATCCAGCGTTTCCGCGATCCCCGGCGACTTGAACAGGTCCATCGCGCGTAGCCGCTGGGTGAACGCCACCACCTCGCGCGAAAGGCGCGCGTCCGCGCCCGGGACCTTGCGGCGCACGATCGCCAGCTCGCGTCCGGCATTCGGAAAATCGACCCAGTGATACAGGCAACGCCGCTTGATCGCATCATGGATCTCGCGCGTGCGGTTGGAGGTAATGATGACGATCGGCGGCGACGCAGCCTTGATCGCGCCCAGCTCGGGGATAGTCACCTGGTATTCGGCCAGAACCTCGAGCAGATACGCTTCGAACGGCTCGTCGGTCCGGTCGAGCTCGTCGATCAGCAGTACCGGCGCAACACCGTCGTCCGGCTGCAGCGCCTGCAGAATCGGCCTGCGGATCAGGAAACGCTCGCTGAAAATATTGGTGGCCAGCGCCTCGCGATCGACCTTGCCCTCTGCTTCGGTCAGCCGGATCTCGATCATCTGCCGCGGATAATTCCACTCGTACACCGCCGACGCGGTGTCGAGGCCTTCGTAGCATTGCAGGCGCACCAGCGAACGTGAAAGTGCGTTGGCGAGCACCTTGGCGATTTCGGTCTTGCCGACGCCCGCCTCGCCTTCGAGGAAAAGCGGCCGCCGCATCTTGAGCGCGAGAAACACGCTGGTCGCGAGCCGCCGGTCCGCGAAGTAGTCGTAACGCTCGAGCAGCGCGACAACGGCATCGACACTATCGGGCAGCAAGGAGGAAGGCATGTTGCGAATCGCCGGCAGTCGGAGCTCGATTATAACGTCATGCGTTCCGGCTCGGCCCGCATGGATTGCGCGACCGCTTCCGCCGTCGCCCTTCGAACCATCCCGACCGCAAGCAAAAGCGGCAAGAGCAGTTAAGCGAGCCGCGCGGCAAGCGACAGTTTTCAGTTCATCCAGGCGAAGGCTCGCGGGTGCCGCGTTCGCATGAATCAATCGCCCAACTTGATCTTGTTGTCCTTGATGACCTTGGCCCAGCGAGGTATTTCCTTGCGCACGAAGGCATCGAGCTGGTCGGGAGGCGCGCCAAGCACTTCGATCCCCTGCGCCGACAGCTTGTCGGCAACCTCCGGTGCTTTTACGGCCTTGGCAAATTCGTCGTAGATGCGCTTGACCAGAGCGGCAGGCATGTTGGCGGGACCGAACACGCCCCACCAGGTGTAGACCTCGAACCCCGGCACCCCCTGGTTGGCGATCGGCTCCGCGCCGGGAAGCTTTGGATCGGGTTTGGCCGACGTTACCGCGATCGCGCGCAGCCGGCCGGACGTGACATAGGGGCTCACCAGAAACACCGAACCGATGGCCAGCGGCACCTGATCGCCGATCGCATCGTTCATCAGCGGTCCGCCACCACGATAGGGGATATGGTTGAATTCGACGCCGAGTTGATTGCCGAGCTGCGCCATCGTCAGATGGCCAAGGCTGCCGGCGCCGATCGTCCCGTAGGAGACGCTCCCCGGCTTGGCCTTCGCCGCTGCCACGACATCGCGAAACGACTTGTAGGGCTCGCTGGGGTGCGCGACCAGCGCCATGCCACCGGTACCTACCAACATGATCGGCGTCAGGTCCCGGGTCGTGTCGAAGGGCAGATTGGGAATCAGCGACGGATTGACCGCGTGAGTGTCGAACACCACCCCGACCGTATAGCCGTCAGGATCGGCTTTCGCCAACAACGCAGTTCCGATCGAGCCCGAAGCACCGCCGCGATTGTCGACGATGAATTGCTGGCCCGTTTGCAGGCTCAATTGCTGGGCGATGAGACGTGCCACCTGATCGACCGAACCTCCGGGCGGGAAGACGGCGATCAATTTGACTGTCTTCGAGGGCCATTGCTGTGCCGCCGCGACGGGCGCGAATGCGGCGGCGCATGACAATACAAGCGCCGCGAATGCAACGCGACTGATTTTCATGTAACAACCCTCCGAAGGCAACAGGCGCCGGATGAACAGACAAGGGGACGATCTAGCGCATTGCGAGCTTAGCCGCAAATCAAGCGCATTCGGGCTGTCCCGAAGAAGATGCTTGCAGCGAT
>DATNNK010000536.1:0-8890 GCA_035601875.1 Casimicrobiaceae bacterium
TGATTGGCCATCGTTCCCGACGGCAGCCAGAGCGCGGCTTCCTTTCCGAGCAAGGCCGCGATCTTTTCCTGCAACAGGTTGACGGTGGGATCTTCGCCGTATTGATCGTCGCCGACCGGGGCGGCGGCGATGGCAGCGCGCATCTCCTGCGAGGGACGGGTGACAGTGTCGGACCGCAGGTCGATCGGAGGAATCGGATGCTGCATGAGTGTGGCTTTTTCTATGATTCCAGCTGGCGCGGCTGACGCGCAATGCGAACCATACGCTCACGCGCCTTCGACGAGTACCATGTTGAAGTCGCAGGCGCCGAGCCGCTTCTCACGAGCAGCCTGGTATTCCGGCGAGTTGTAGAACGTCTTGGCACTTTCGGACGAAGGAAATTCAACCACGACAAGACGGTTGCCGTCGAACTTTCCCTCCAAAATAGTTCTCGCGCCTCCGCGCACGATGAACTTTCCGCCGTAGTGAGCGACGGCCGGACCGGCGAGCTTGCGGTATTCGTCGAACTGGTCCGGTTTGGTCACGGTGATGGTGGTCACGAGGTAGGCTGGCATGGCGTTGCTCCGGTGCGGGAAAACCGTTGAATTAGATCATGGCGAGCGGACGGCGTGCGCCTTTTTCACCTATTGCCGGCTGGACCGAAACCTCTGCCCGTCGGAACCGGTCATAGAGCCATCGGGAGGCGGCGGGGTCGACCTATCGTGAACATTCTCATGCGTTTGTCCGCAATCCTGTTGGCTGCGACCTGCTCAGGCACATGGGTGCGTGCCGCGGATCTATACCACTACGACGTCAGCGAGCTCAAAGCGCCGGACTGCGTGCAAGACGCCTCGAGCGCATTCTTCTCGCAGAACGATCAACAGACCGAACCGATACATCCGGTGCTTCCCGTGAGCAACTTCTATCTCCTCGTGCGTTATGTCGGGGACAACGCAATCGCCGCTGCGCCTTCGTTCGATTTTTCGCACTTTCCCGACACCTACGGTGACCCGTCGATTCGCGGCTGGCCTCTCACGAACTTGGAGGTTCCCGATCCCAAATCCGCCTGGCAGCGCGCGAGCCGCCCGGATCCAACCATGGATAACTCTTCCGCATTTCAACTGCACTGCTACGACGCGGCGTCGTTCATCAACACATGGACCTTTCCTCCGCGCAGCATCAATGGCGGAGGCCCTCACGCGATCTACGGCTACAGTTTCAACAGTCCGCCGCCTCCCGCGATTTTCGACGCCAATCCGGCGACCGACTTCGTGCTTCAGGCGAGCATCGAGATCCCGTGGTTTGCGCAATGGTCCGATCCGACTGCGTCCGCCGCGGATCAACCGGTCGGACAGGTGAATCTCTTTGCGTATTTCCGCGATCGCTACACCGGAAAGACGTTTGCGCTATTGCTCGCAGTTTTCGACAACCGCGTCGCGGCGAATCCGACCTATCAGTCCTTTGTCGCGCACGATGGCGGGACGCCGTTCGTCTCGATGCCGCTCAACGGAAGCGCGGCTTACGCGACATTGTCGCCGTACTCGTCAATGTATTCCGGAACGTCATGGGCCGGGCTGAGATTCTTTCGCGCTCATATTACGCAGGAGAATTTCCGGCATGCCTTGGCTGACATCAATCTCTATTGCGGGACGCATTCGGAGGCGCGGTATTGCAATCCCGCGCCGCTGATCTGGACGGCATACAGTTCATCGGTCCAGGACTACGAGTTGACGGACATCGGCGTGATCCACGAAATCTCGCGCGGCGCTCCGGGCGGGAATCTCAGCATGGCGGTCCATGTTTATGGTCTCGGCGCCTGGAATTTCCGGTGAGTTCAAGAGGGCTCGCGCAGCCAATCTGGATGTAGGACTTGGTCCGGCGATTCCGTGGGATTGGACTACAAAAATTCCAGAACCCCTCTGATTGGCATCCGTTTGCCAGCGCGGCAAGATAGCGCCGCGCAGTCTCAAAAAAGGAGTTCCTATGGACGTTCGTAAATCTCTCTTGGCAGTCGCACTCGCTGGCTCGTTTGTTGTTCCGCTCGGGGTCCAAGCGGCTAATGTCAATATCGACGTTGACATCGCGCCGCCTGCCGCACTAGTGGAAGAATCGCCGGTCCGTGAGGGCTATGTTTACACGCCTGGATATTGGCGCTGGGATGAGCCGCGTCACAACCACGTTTGGATCAAGGGCGAGTATGTGCCCGAGCGGCGCGGCGAACACTGGGTCGGGCACGAGTGGCGCGAGCAAAACGGCCGCTATCGGTTCAACGAGGGACACTGGGAGCGTGACAAGGGTCAATGACGCGCCCTGAGCAGTGGCATCGAAAAAGCCCCGTTTTCGGGGCTTTTTCTTTGTCAGGGCTCTAAACGGGGCGGCGAATTCTGTGCCGCTTGCCTTTTGCCGACGACGGTTTCGTGCGGTCGCGAAGTCCACTAAGATGCTGGGTCTCGACCCTCAGGACTGCAAGGCCCGATGGGATCGGGGTTGCTAGACTCGCTCTGGCTCCTGCTTCTCAACCGGCCGCGCGCCCGTTCGAAAACATGACCTCCACGTCGATACCGCTCAAAGATGCCGCCCAGCGCTGGGCATGGCTTCCAAAAATCGGCACCTGGAAGTACTACGCCTTGCTTGGCGCCGTTGGCATCCTCGTCCTCGGCCCCTTGGGTGGGGTTGCCGCGTCGTACATGAATTTCTCGCTCGGCTTCTTTGTGGGAGGCCAGGTCCTCGCGGGCATACTCGGATCGACGGTCACTTTCGGCTATGGCGCGCAGGGGCGTCACGGCGCCAACTACATCCAGACTACGGCCGCGTCGGTAGCCGGCATGAGCGCCATGGCGGTCGTGATCCAGGCCATGACATGGCTGGGTTTACCGCAGCCGCCGATGTGGCAGCTCATCCTTTACATGCTCTGCATCGGCATGTTCGGCGTCGGCGTCGGGATGCTCTACACGCCGATTCTCGTCGACCGCTTGCAGCTTACGTTCCCGTCGGGACTTGCCGTCGCCAATATCCTGCGCGCGCTGACCGATCCGGTGCTGCTCAGGCAGTCGGTCACGCGCCTGTTCGGCGGCATGGCGCTGGGCATCGCCGGCGGCATCGGCGCGGCGAAGACGGCGTTTCTCGGCGCGATCGACCTTTCCACTTCGACGTTCGGCGCCGGCATGATCGTCGGCGCGCGCATAGGCATCGCGGCGATCGTCGGCGGGCTGGTCAGCTGGGCGATGGTTCCCTACTTCGTGTCCATAGGCTGGCTTAAGGCGGGCGAGCCGTTTCGAAAGATCACATTCCTGATAGCGCTCGGAATGATCATGGGCGCGGCGCTCATCGATGTCTCGCTCATTCTCTTCCGCGCTTATCGACGCGCCAGGGAGCGCACGGGGGCAAAACCGATCGAACAGGAAGACTGGAAGCGCATCAACATGCGCATGCTCATTGTGTGGGTCGTGTTCTGGGGCATCGGCATCGTGGTCACCGGCTCGCAGGTGCTCCATCAGCCGGTCGGCTACCTGGTGTTCGCGGTGCTGCTGGTGTTCGTGTTCGCGATGGTGAACGGAATTTCGGTGGGGATGGTCGACCAGAACCCCATATCATCCGCGTTTGTGGTGACCGTCATCCTCATGGCTGCGATCGGGCTCAAGGACCCGACGATCGGCTTGATGGCGGCGACGGTGCTGCTGGTGTCCACGGCCGAGGCCTGCGACATGCAGCAAGACCGCTCCACCGGCTGGCGGCTCGGCACCAACCGGATCATACAATTCCGCTTTCAGGTCGCCGGCATCGTCATGGGTGCGATCATGGCAGTCGTGTTCGCCAAGCTTTTCATGAGCGCGTACCCGGTGCTGCTGCTCGATCAGACCACGCTTCCCGCGGATCAGCAACCGGACCGGTGGACTTCGGCGATGACCTACAAATTCGTCGGCGCGCTGCGCAGCCTCACCGAGGACAAGCCTTATCAGCGCACCGCCATCTGGGTCGGCGTTGCCATCGGATTTGCGACCGAGCTGTTGCGCAAGATCATCAAATCGCGCGGTGCTTACCAAAGGTTCGTCAACGCAGGCAAGGTAGGCTTCAGCACCGACTTCCTGCTGGATGCCGTGGTGCTGCCGTCGCCATACGCATCGTCGTTCGGCGGCTTCGTCAACCTGCTCACATCCGCATGGTTCGCGGCGGGTGGCGTGTTCGCGAGCTTCGTCAACAGTTTGCCGAGAGACAAGGACAAGGCTCCCGCGCTGCCCGAAGACATGAGCACCACTTCGCTGGTGGGCGGAGGACTCATCGCCGGCGACGCGCTCGCCGCGTTGGGTTTGGGCATCGCGGGGCTGCTCGCAACCCTGCTCGGGTAAGGCTGGATCTGCTACGCGCAACCCGAGCTTGCCTACGCGATGGTCATCATCACCGGCGCGTGATCACTCGTTCCCACGTCGGCAAGAACGACACAGCTAGTCGCGCGTGCAGCGACGCTGCGCGAGGCAAGAATGTAGTCGATGCGCCAGCCGATATTGCGCTGGCGCATGTTGCGCCACGGTGGCCACCATGTGTACAGGTCGGCGTTGTCGGGCTGCAGCGCGCGGCCCACATCGACGAAGTGCTCGCCTAGGAGGCGGTCGAAGAGCTCGCGCTCCTCCGCTCGCTGTCCGATGACGTCAGCCTTGCGCTCCTTTGGATGTACGTCGATGTCGGCACGCGCGATGTTGATGTCGCCGCACAGGACGACCTCGCGCCCCTCATCGTGCAATTGCTTCGCCCACGCCGCCAACCGGGTCAGGAAGCCGAGCTTGGCCGGATAATCCTTGCCGCCGTTGGGCACGTAGACCGAAGCGATGACCAGGTTGCCGAGCTCCGTCTGTACGATCCGCGTCTCCATGTCGAACTCTGGATGGCTGAACTCGGGGCCGGCATCGACGAGATTTTTCCTGATGTGAAGCGATACGCCGGAGTAGCCGCGATGGCCATGCCAGAACACGTGGTAGTCCGCGAGATTGCACCGCTCGGGGATTTGCGACGGATCCGCCTTGAGCTCCTGCAGACACACCACGTCGGGCTGGTCGCGCTCCAGCCACTCGCAGAGCTGCGCTTCGCGGGCGCGGATGCCGTTGACGTTCCAGGTGGCTATCTTCATCGCTGTCCTGGTGTAGATCTGGCCAGCCTCGCAATCAGCCGTTCGCAAAACGCGGTGTCGCTGAAGCTCACGTCGCCGTAAAGGGAACGGCGGACGACGCGGCTGATAGGATCACTTTCCGTAGCCACGTTCCTCCAGATCCCACCGATCTTCCTCAAGCCCTTTTTCCACGGCTTTCCTGATGGCGATCTCGAACAGTGGCTTGAGCACGCGCTTGATTCCAGTAGCCGGGGCCTCCGCGCGAAAGGTCACCATGGTCGCGTCCGGACCCACCGGAGTGAACGATTGATAAATGTTGGTGCCCTTGTTCGCCCCGTCGACGACCTCCCAGGAGAGGCTCCCGTCGGCGTTGCGACGCTGGACGATTTCATCGGTCTGCAGCATGCCGACCAGCTTGACCGCTTGCCTGAAGCGGCAGATATCGCCTTTCTCCGAGAGCACGGTGAAACTGATGTCCGGATGAACGTGGTTGCGCGCGTGATGTTGTATGTCGCCGAATTGACGGCTGACGATGGCGACAGGCCGGCGTATGGTTCGCTGCACTTCGACGTTGATCATCGCCATGGCTCACGACCTCCTCGTAATGTACCAAGCCCAGTACGCTCGGCGCCGGCGCTTGGATGCGGCATGATCGGCCGCCACCGGGCAAAGGTATGTCATGACAATCTTGCCCGGTAGAGCGGTGCTGCGATTCTGGGAAATTTCGTCGCGTACGTCAACGCGCGGCCCAGGCAGAAGCTTTCAAAGGAATCGCTCCCTGAGCGCCTGTTCGCCTGACGCGGAGAAGTTGACCACGCGCGAGTCCTTCGCGCGTCGCGCCCAGCCGAGCTCGAAGCATCGATCGAGCAGGGCAGCGCCTAGCGCGCCGGCAAGGTGGTGACGGCGGACGCTCCAATCCAGACAGGCGCGACACAGCGGGCGACGTCGGCTCACGAGCGCTTCGACGTCGATCCCGAGTCCGGCAAAGAATCGCTGCCCGTTGCTGGTGAGCTGTAGCCCTTCGCCGCCGGTTCGCAAAAAGCGCCGTTGCTCGAGGCCGTCGAAGACGAACACACCCAATTCGCCGGCAAGATGGTCGTAGCACACGCGGGCCTTTCGGAGCGCCGGCTCGCGCGGACTCGCGCGAAGACGCACCGCGCCGGTTCGATAGGCCACGCCCATGAGGCTTTCGAGAAGTTGCGCGACATCTTGATTGTCGAGACGGAAATATCGATGCCGTCCCTGGCTTTCCACGGCGACCAATCGCGCGTCGAGCAGCTTGGCGAGGTGAGCGCTGACCGTCTGTTTGGTCACGCCGGCGACACCCGCGAGCTCGGTGGCGGTCAAGGCCTGGCCCGCGGTTAGCGCCGTCAGGATCTCCGCCCTGGCGTGGTCGCCGATCAGGGCCGCGATGCCGACGATGTTCGGACCGTCCTTCATGGTTCGATCTTAGTCGAACCATTCCGGTGGCGCAAGGTGCTATCGTCGCAACCGATGAGCTTCCCGAATAAACTGAGCGAACCGAGCGAGCATGACCATCACCTGCTTCATCCGTTACGAAATCGACCCCTTCCAGCTCGACGCCTTCAGGGAGTATGCCAATAACTGGCAGCGCATCATTCCGCGTTGCGGTGGAGACTTGGTCGGTTACTTTCTGCCGCACGAGGGGACGAACAACGTGGCCTGGGGATTGATCGCATTCGAGAGCCTGGCCGCCTATGAAACCTATCGGGCCAGATTGAAATCCGACCCCGAGAGCCGCTCGAACTTTGCGTTCGCGCAGGAGAAGCGGCTGATCCTGCGCGAGGAGCGTACATTCCTCGAATCGCTCCGGGGCAGCCTGCCTGTCGCCGTGTCTTACCAAGGAGAGCGCTCATGATCGCCGTGATCTTCGAAGCAGAACCCCTTCCCGGCAGGAAAGACGCCTATCTGGACGCGGCCGCAAGCTTGCGGCCCTTGCTCGCCGATATCGATGGCTTCGTCTCGATCGAACGCTTCGAGAGCCTCACCCAGCCAGGAAAGATCCTCTCGCTGTCGTACTGGCGCGACGAGGACGCGGTGCGTGAGTGGCGCAACCTCGAAGCGCACCGACGCATCCAGAGCGCGGGCCGCAACTCGATCTTCGCCGACTATCGGCTGCGCGTCGCGCAGGTCATCCGCGACTACGGCATGAACGATCGCACGGAGGCGCCAGTCGATTCGCGCAAGGCGCACGGCGGTGATTAGCAGCGTGGTCCGGAGCACGTAGCATTACGGGGGTGCGTGACGGGTGCATCCCTCACTTGTCAGTACGTCCCGAGGCGTTCAATACCTCGCATTCCCCGGCGTGCGCGGAAACGGAATGACATCGCGCACGTTGGAGAGCCCCGTCGCATAAGCCACGGTGCGCTCGAAGCCCAGACCGAATCCCGCGTGCGGCACGGTGCCGTAGCGGCGCAGATCGCGATACCAGCTGTAATGTTCCTTGTCGAGCTTGGCCTGCGTCATTCGCGCATCGAGTATTTCGAGCCGTTCCTCTCGCTGGCTGCCGCCGACGATTTCGCCGATGCCGGGCACCAGCACGTCCATCGCCGCGACCGTCCTTTCGTCGTCGTTGAGCCGCATGTAGAACGCCTTGATCTCCTTTGGATAATTCATCAGGATCACGGGCTTGCGGGCGTGCGTCTCGGAAATGTAGCGTTCGTGCTCTGATTGCAGGTCGACGCCCCAATGGATCGGGAATTCGAACTTCTGCTTCGCCTGCTCCAGTACGCGGATGGCTTCGGTGTAGTCCATGCGCACGAATTCGCAGTCGACGATACCCTGCAGCTTGGCGATCACGCCTTTCTCGATGCGCTCCTCGAAAAAAGCCATATCGTCGGCGCGTTCGCTGAGCACGGTCTTGAAAATGTGTTTCAGCAGCGCCTCCGCAAGCGTCGCATTGTCGGCCAGCTCGGCGAAGGCGATTTCGGGCTCGATCATCCAGAACTCCGCCAGATGCCTGCTGGTGTTCGAGTTCTCGGCGCGAAACGTGGGTCCGAAGGTATAGACCTTGGACAGCGCCATGCAGTAGGTCTCGACGTTTAGCTGGCCCGAGACGGTCAGAAAGGTCTCGCGCCCGAAGAAATCCTGCGAGAAGTCGATCTTGCCGTCGGGCGTACGCGGCAGATTCATCAGATCCAGCGTCGAGACGCGAAAGAGCTCGCCTGCGCCTTCCGCGTCGGAGGTCGTGATGATCGGCGTGTTCACCCAGAGGAAGCCGTTGTCGTGAAAAAAGCGATGGATAGCCTGCGCGATGGTGTGCCGCACGCGCGACACCGCTCCGATGACGTTGGTGCGAGGGCGCAGGTGCGCGACCTCGCGCAGGAATTCGAGCGAGTGCGTCTTCGGTTGAATCGGATAAGAATCGGGGTCCTCGACCCAGCCAACGACATGGATTGCGCTCGCCTGCATCTCGAACGGCTGTCCCTTCGCCGGGGAAGGCACGATCGTGCCGGTCGCTGCCACAGCGCAGCCTGCGGTGAGACGCATGATCTCGTCGGCGTAGTTGCCAAGCGTGTTAGGCGCAACGACCTGAACGGGATTGAAACAGGAGCCGTCGGAAACATTTACGAAGGAAATGCCGGCCTTCGAATCGCGCCGCGTCCGCACCCAGCCCCTGACGGTGATCGGTGTGTCCTTGGGCGCGCGGCCAGCGAGAATGGCCGCGCAACTGAAAGCAATCATCTGCAGCCTCGGTTGAGAAACAAATTGTTTTGCGATCCGGGCCCTGGTGCATCACTCGGCCGTCGCGCCCGACTCGCGCACCACCGATTTCCACTTCTCGTATTC
>DATNNK010000537.1:0-2888 GCA_035601875.1 Casimicrobiaceae bacterium
GTCATCGGGCGCTGTTCGCCAATTTCTTTCGACGCGAGCTTTTTTCGCGCTATCTCGGCAGCGTCAGCGGTCTTGCATGGGCGTTGCTGCATCCGCTTGCGTTGCTTGCCGTGTACTACTTCGTCTTCACGACCATATTTCGCGCCGGGCCGATGAACGGCAAGAGCTTCCTGATCTTCGTGGCTGTCGCGCTGTGGCCCTGGCTCGCGGCGCAGGAAGCCTTGCAGCGTGGAACGGTCAGCATTGCCGCTCACGCCGGTTTGATCCGCAAGGTCGCGTTCCCGCACGAGATCGTCGTCTACGCTTCCGTCGCCGCGACGCTCGCGCTGCAGCTTGTCGGCTACCTCGGCGTGCTGATCGTGCTGGCGTTGTTCGGCGAGCCCGTGCATTTCGAAGGGCTAGTCGTTGCGCTGCCTTTATGGATCGTGCTCGGCGTAGCCGTCGCCGGCCTCTCACTCGCCCTGGCCGCACTGCAGGTTTTCGTCAAGGACGTCGAGCACATCCTGATGCCGGTGCTGATGATCCTGATGAATTTGACGCCTATCCTTTACCCGCTGACGCTGGTTCCCGAGGGAATGAAGCCGTGGGTCGCGGCGAATCCCTTTGGCTACCTCGTCGACCGGTTGCGCGACGCGCTACTGGACGGGAGTCTCGCGCTGCACTGGGGCGATGCGGTAGCGGTAATCGTCGCGCTGGCTCTCTTTGTCGCCGGACGATGGGTTTTCCTCCGCTTGTCGCCGCATTTCGAGGACTTCGTGTGATGGCCGCGCCGTTACTGAATCTTTCCGCGGTCGGCAAGGACTACGCCAAGACCGATCACAACGTGGCGCGTGTTCGGCTGGTAGTCGATCTGCTGCGTGGACGTGGCGTCACGCACGCCTTTCGTGCGCTCGACGATGTCTCTTTTCAGCTGGCCGCGGGCGAATCGCTGGGGATCATCGGCGAGAACGGCGCCGGCAAATCGACGCTGCTCAAGATCGTCGCTGGCGTCATTACGCCGACCCGCGGCCGCGTCGAAGTGCGTGGTCGCGTCGGCGCGCTGCTCGAGCTCGGCTCCGGATTTCACCCCGAGTACACGGGACTCGCCAACATCGATCTCGCTGCCGCACTTCTCGGCCTCGCGCCGGCCGAAATCGCGGCCAAGCGCGAGGAAATCATCGCCTTTGCCGACATCGGATCGCACATCCACGATCCCATCAAGCACTATTCGTCGGGGATGGTCGTGCGGCTTGGATTCGCCGTTGCGACCGCCCTCACGCCGGATGTCCTGATTACCGACGAGGTCCTCGCGGTCGGTGACGAATCGTTTCAGAAAAAGTGCATCGCCTGGATGGAGCGCTATCTTGCCGACGGCGGAACCTTGTTGCTTTGCTCGCACAGCATGTACCACGTCCAGAAGCTCTGCCGAAGCGCGTTGTGGCTCAAGGAAGGGCGCGTCGAGCGCTACGGCTCGTCTGCCGAGGTGACGCAGTCGTATCTCGCCTACCATGAGGAAAAAAGTGCCGGCGCGAAACAGCCGATCGCGGCGCCTCGCGCCGCCGCGGCGGGGGTCTACGCCATCCAGTCGCTGTCGCTCGATCCGGATGCGCGTATCAAATCGGGCGGTGCATTGACCGTCGAAGGCAAGGTGTTTTCGCCGGACGGCCGAGTGCCGGTGATACTGCTTGGAGTGGTCCGCGCCGACGGCACCCCGGTATATGGAGTTGCCTCGGACATGGATGGCGTCGCGCCGATCCGGATCGATGACCGGCAGTTTTCATTCATGCTGACGTTTCCGGAGCTGCCACTGTTGCCGGGCAAATACCTGATTCGGGCGCACGCGCTCGATCCCGAGGGTGTCCGGCTGTTCGATAACGTCGAGCAATCGTTTATTGTCGAAGGCGAGACGCGCGAGCTGGGCCTGGTGCGCATCGCCCACCGCTGGCACGCCGGCACCGATGCGACGGAGACGGCCAAAGGGCGGCTTGGCGCGCGGTGATCGGGTAAAATTGCGGTTTTCCGCGGCGCCTCGCTGATCGGCGCTCTTGGAACTGTCCCCGCATGGCTTCCGATATCACGTTCACCGGAGAGCGCTTCGTACCCGGCTGCGCCGGCGAAATCGCGTACGAGCATTGGCACCGGTACGCGTTTGCGCGCCGCTTCGCCGCCGGCAAGCGGGTGCTCGACGCTGCCTGCGGTGAGGGATATGGCAGCGCACTCCTTGGCACCGTGGCGACGAGCGTCGTCGGTGTCGACATCGACGCTGCCGCCATCGCCCACGCCAGGGAGCGATACGGGGAAGGCAGTCGCGTCCGCTTTATCGCCGGCTCCTGCGCGGCGCTGCCGATGCCGGACGCGTCGGTTGATGCGGTCGTATCGTTCGAGACCATCGAGCACCTCGAAGCGGCCGACCAGCCGAAGATGCTCGCCGAGTTCGCACGCGTGCTCAAGCCCGAAGGATTGTTGATCATCTCGTCGCCCAACAAGCGCCTGTACAGCGACGCGCGCGAATACGTCAACGAATTCCATCGGCATGAGCTGTATCGCGATGGACTCGCGGCGCTGCTGGCCACATCATTCCCGGCGCAATCGTGGTACCACCAGCGCGTCACTCCATGGTCGGCGATCTGGTCGGAACATCCAGTGGATGGTGCCGAGGCGTGGCTGGGTGACGCCAGTGGGATTACTTCCTATAAGGCGCCGGAGGGCATGTATTTCGTCGTCGTTGCCGGTCGTTCCGCCAACGCGGTCCCGCCGATCGCACCCGGCTCGCTGTTCACCGATGCCGACGGCACCGAGCAGAAGCGCAACGAGTGGAACGCGCGCGAAGTATTGCGTCTGGACGCACTGCTCCGGGAGCACGACACCGTACTCGATCGGCAGACGGCACACATCCAACATCTAGAAGC
>DATNNK010000538.1:0-21570 GCA_035601875.1 Casimicrobiaceae bacterium
TCGAAGTAGCACAGGTCGACGTTGGTGGGGACTAGGCTTGCCCGACCCGTCGGACAGCGTCCGAAGGCCCAGCGGTTTGACGGGATAAGGGTCTTCGGCCCGTACTCCGAGTCGGCGACGGTGAACGTCGCGTGTGCGGTGTTCGTGTCGGCAGCCTCGTGGGAGAGAAATCCCGCGGTCCCCTCGAGGTTGGTAGTGAAGCCTCCCTGTGCGCGGTCTGAATATTCGTAGCGCATCGGGCCGGTGATCGGAGTGCCGTTGGCGTTGCGCGCGCGTGGCAGATTGGCCACCAGCTTGGTTGGCGTCGGAACCACGTCACCTTCCCAGCCGGCGTCCACCACCACGTAGCCCTGGGTCATGGCATAGCCGGCGTCGGTTCCGGAGACTTGACTGGCAGTCGTAGCCGTCAACAGCCCTTCCAGATTATTTCCGCGATTGTTGACGGCGTAGAAGATCTTGCGATTGCTTCGCTTCATCTCTACCGGCTTCAGAATCATGAACTGGGTGCTGAACTCCACCAGTCCCCTGGCATTGCGCGGCGCGTTCTCCAGATCGACGATCACCGCGTCTTGCGGGTTGTGTGGATCGGCTTCCATATACGCGGTGCCGCGCAGCATCTCATAGGGGCCGGCCTTGCCCCAGTCCGCTCCTCCGACAAACGAGGTGCGCTGTTCAACGACCAATTGAACGACGCGCGCCCCACTGGGCTGGACAGCCACCAATCCGACAAACAGGCCGGTCAGTCCGACCGCGATGTACCTTGCACGCATGAACTCCTCCTTTTAGTTTAAAAAATGCGACTTGCAGGCACCCTGTTGACCGGAAGCGTCAGGCCAGCGCGCCGAACTCTACATCGACCGGCGTCGGGGTGTGAACGAGCGTGCTGAATTTGAGCTTGCCGTTCGACTGCTGGATGCGGAACACGGCGATCGTATCGGTGTTCTGATTGGCGGCGTAGAGATACGTCCCCGACGGGTCGATGTTCATCCCGCGCGGCCACTCCCCGCGCGTCGATTCCCAGCCAATAACGTCAAGCTCGCCGGTCTGCGAGTCGATCTCGTACATGGTGACGCTGTTGTGACCGCGGTTCGTGTTGTAGAGGAAGCGCCCGCTCGGATGGATGCGGATTTCCGCGGTGGTGTTGGTGCCGGTGAAGTTGTCGGGTAGGGTCGAGAGGGTCTGCTTCCAGATCAGCGCCCCGCGCGTCGGGTCGTAATCGAAGACGGTGATCGTCGACACCAGCTCATCGAGAACGTACGCGCGCTTGGTATTGGGGTGGAAGGCCATGTGTCGCGATCCCGAACCGGAAGCAACCGGCGCAAACGGCACCGTGTTGGGGCTGAACAAACCCGTGCCCAAATTGAGGTTCAACACGTTGACCTTGTCGGCGCCAAGGTCGACGCCGAAAACATGATTCCCGCCGACGTCAGTGAGGATCTGGTGCGCGTGCGGACCCTCCTGGCGGGCCGGATTCGGACCGGTGCCGTTGCCCACACTCTGGAACAGGTCAGTCATGGGGCCAATCGAGCCGTTGGCGAGGATCCGATAAACCGGGAAGTTGCCGGTGCCGTAGTTGGCCGCGTAGAAATACTGCCCCGACGGGTGAACGTTGATGTGGGTGGTGAACTGGCCGTTCGCCGTCGCCGTGTTGAGAAAGGTAAGCGCTCCGGTCGCGGGATTGATGGCATAGGCGCTCACGCGCCCGGGGCTATCTTCGTTGACGGAGTAAAGGTGAGTCAGCGTCGGGTCCAGCGCGACGAATGATGGGTTCGACGCCGGAACAATCTGGAGCTGCGTCAATCCACCGTCACCCGGATCCAGCCTGAACACATAGATGCCGAGAGCGATGCTGGGATGAGTTCCTCCGGGCGGGACATCGGGGGCCGTGTAGGTGCCGACGTAGACAAATCGGGCCTGCGCGTGGGATGGCGATGAGTCCTCGTCATCGGCGAATGCGCGGGGTGCGACCGCGGCGAGGGCCGCGGTCGCACCGAGCAACGGAAGGAACTGGCGACGAGTCAGGCCGGACGACAGCGATTTCTGATCATGCTTGGACTTTTCCGATGAAGCCATGATGTCCTCCTTATAAATGTTCGTATCACTTCGGAAACGAGCGCATCGAATTTAGGCCCGGTCGCATCGGTTGTCAATGGGTTATTTTGTTGACAAAATATTATTTTGTGGATGAAAATGCATTTGGCCGACCCGCTGGATCGGCGGTGCAGATAAAACCGGCACCGACTCTTGGAGGAGACGACGATGAAATGGCTTCGAGGAGAACTATTGCTGCAGTGCATCGGCGCGATCGCATGGATCGCGCTGCAAGGTGTTTCAGTGGTATCGGCCGCAGACACGAGCTTTCGCAACGAGGTCGCGAACGCGCTGCAAACCTTGAAGGACGCCGGTCATTCCCACCCCATCCTCGATACCCATATCCACTTCTATCAAGCATCGCGTCCGGGCGGAATCCCTTGGCCCCCTGCCAACAGCGAAATCTACGGGGATGTCTTGCCCGCGGATTACAAGAAGCTGGCCATCCCCAATGGCATCATGGCATCCGGCGTAGTCGAAGCGAGCCCTCTGGTCGAAGATAACCAGTGGATCCTCAATCTGCTGGGACACGATTCCTTTTTTCCGTTTTTTGTGGGCCAGCTTGAAATCGGCTCGGCGGGTTTCGCGAGCAACCTCGAACGGCTCTCGCACGATCCTCGGTTCGTCGGCATACGCGGCTTCCTGTGGAGCCCTCCCGCAATCACGCTCGACGCTGCGCAGCTCGCCAACCTGCGCGACCTCGCGCAACGGGGCCTGACCCTGGACATCGTCAGCAGAGGCACCACCAATCCCAAACCCAGGGTCGAAGCCTTGTGCACGACCGTACCCAATCTGCGTATCATCATCGATCACCTAGCCGGCGCTCAGGGCCCGGTGCCCACACCCGAATGGGAGCTGGCGATGCGGCGGTTGGCCGATTTGTGCCCGAACCTCTATATCAAGTTCTCGTCGTTCTACGACATGTACCAGACCACCGACGGCAACTCGCATTGGCTCGCTCCATCGAATCTCGCCGCCTACAAGGCGCACTTCGACGTGTTGATGACCGCCTTCGGAGCGGATCGCCTTATTTGGGGAAGCAATTGGCCGGTCAGCACCTTGGGTCACGTCACCGATCCGAGCGGCAGCTTTGCCACTCAGATTCGCCTGGCCGAGGAGTATCTCGCACCCTTTGGCCAAGCCATACGCGACAAGGTGATGTTCAAGAACGCCCTGCTCTTCTATCGGCGCCACGTCGTTGGAGATAATGAGGATGAACAGGGCGACTGACACGCCGACTCTAGTCCGATGGCCACTTGAAAGGGAACCTCGTCGGGTTCCCTTTTTTCTGTGGACGCGCGGAGGAGCACAATTGCAGTGGCGCACTTTCGAGATCTGTGTGATTTCCATGCGAACAACCGGACACCGATGAAGGCAAAGCGCACGAGGCCCGTTGCTACTCGCGGCTTGGACACGCGCTATGCCGTTCCCGCGCTCGACAAAGGGCTCGACGTGATCGAGTTGCTGGCGCGCGAGATCGATGGCCTCACGCTGAACGAGATCGCGCGCTTGCTCGGTCGTACGTCAAGTGAGCTCTTCCGCACGCTCAATGCGCTCTGTCGCCGCGGTTACATCGGTCAGCAGGATGGCGACCGCTACTCGTTGACGCTGAGGCTGTTCGAACTCGCTCATCGACACAAGCCGATCAAGTCGCTGACCGCTGCCGCAGCGCCGCTGATGCGCGAACTGGTCAATCGCTCGCTTCAGTCGTGTCATCTGACCGTCTTCCACGCAGGGCGTGTCATGGTCGTGGCGGAAGTCGACAGTCCCGAGCGCTGGGCGTTTGGTCTCAAGGTCGGCGCGCAGGTTGGCTTGACCGACACGGCGTCGGGCTACGTGCTGCTCGCGTTCCAGGATGAGGCCGGACGCCGCGCCATGATGGCGTCGCACCAGAAGGTCGAAGGAGAGCTGGACGTCAATCGAACGCAGTTGCTGAAGGTCGTGCGAAACGTCGCCAGGAAGGGTTACGCACAGATTCAAAGCCGACAGATTCGGGGCGTCGCCAACATCGCCTTTGCAGTCCTTGACACTTCGGGAAACGCCATGGCGGTGCTCAACATTCCGTACATAGAGCGCATCGATAAGAAAAAAACACCTTCGATACCGGCGGTCAGAGAAATGTTGCGCGAGACCGCGCAGCGCTTGTCTCTGCTCACGGGGTATGTCGACTAGCCTGCCGCTCGACCTGCGCTCCATCGGGCGTGTCACGCGTCCTGCGAAAGTATGATCGCGGTGTAAGGGCCGATGCCGATATCACCCGAGCATGGCATATCGTCGCAGGCACGCGGTAACGCCCAGAAATCATCGCTGCGATGGTCGGAAAATAGCGAACCGAAACCGCGCCAGTCGCCGTTGAACCGCACCCGCCAGAGTCCACCTGCTGGCAGCCCGACCCGGTAGGAGTCGTAGCCACGATTGGCAAAATTGACGACCACTACCACGTCATCGCGCGGCCCGCCCTGATCCCAGCGGTGAAATGCGAGAACCTTGTCGGCGTCGTTGACGTGGTGGACGTTCACGTGCTGCGCCTTGAGTCCCCGCGTGGTGTCGAACCAATTGCGCCGCATTCGAATCAGGTCGCGGTAGAAGGTCCTGATGCCGTCGAACCGATCGCTCTTCGACCAATCGAGCTCACGTGCATCCGACCAGGCGCCCGACTCCAGGAATTCCTGCCCCATGAAGATCATGGGAATGCCGGGAACGGTAAATAAGAGCGCGGCACCCAGCGTCGAGCGCTTTTGCGAAAAATAGCTCTCGGCATTACCCGGCCAGATCAACTCCGGTACGCGAGCCTGCCCCGCCGACTGCGCGACTTCATCATGGGACTCGGTATAGACGACCCGCCCGAAAGCATCTGCGTTATAGCGCTGGTTGATGAAGTCACGAATTGCAAACATGTTTCGCGATGCGTCATCGCGAGCAATGATCGTGTCGCGAACAGCGTGCATGAACCCGGCACCCCATTGCGCGCCAAAGCCTGCTCCTCCGGCGTCGGTTGCGCGGGTGATCGATGCGTTGTCCTGCATGTCCTCCGCGATGGTGATCTTCCACGGTTGACGAGCGCGAATTTCCGAGTTGATCCACTGCATGAGGCTCCAACCGTCGCCAAGATCGGCGCCGTGGTCATCGTTGCTGCCCCAGACATTGCGTATCCAGCCCGTCGCGTCCCACCTCAGGCCGTCGCAATCATGCCGATCGAGCCACCAAAGAGCGTTGTCGCGGATGTACTGGCGCACCTCGCCGCGGCCATAATCCGGACGCGTATCGCCCCAGGGTGTCTGCCGCCGCCAGTCGTTATAGAAATAGATGCCACCTCCGCCGTTCTCGCTCCAACCGTCGAACTGCCATAGATCGAGGTCGCTGGGTCCCAGATGGTTATAGACGACGTCATAGATGACAGCGATCCCGTGCGCGTGCGCCGCATCGACGAGGCGACACAGCCCGTCGGGCCCGCCATAACTTTGCTCGATGGCGAAGATGTAGGCCGGGTTGTAGCCCCATGAGATGTCGCCGGGGAACTCGTCGGAGGGCAGGAGCTGGATGGCGTTGATCCCGAGTTCCCGCAGGTACCCCAGCTTGGCGATGACGCTGTCGAAATTGCCGCGTCCATTGCTGCTGTTCGGGTCGAAGTGGAAGCTGCCGACGTGCAATTCATAGATGACAAGCTCGTTCCAGGGCGGGGTCGAGTAGCCGCGAGTCTGCCAGCCGTAATCCGCCCTGGCGATGATCGAGTTGCCGACCGAATTCGTGAGTGAGCGCGCGTAGGGATCATTCTTCCAGAACGCTGCTGACCGAAACGGGCTGGTCAGAATAAACTTATATTGATCTCCAATGTTGGCGCCTGGTACATCGGTCGACCGATAGCCGCCACCGTCCCACCCGAGCGGCGCCGCTGTCGGACTCCAGCCATTGAAGGTCCCCGCGACGGACACGCTCGATGCGAAGGGAGCCCACACGCGAAAGGCAACGCCCCCCTCGTAAGGCGTCGCGCCCATCCCCGCATGGATTGAAACGCTCATTGCTCGTTCGTCACTAGTATCATATCAACCTTGCATTGACTCCCGGAGCAATGATGCCCGCTCGCTGCCGCTGGCTGTCACGGTATCGGTTGTTGCTCTGGTAACCGCTATGTAGTCGTCGGCGGCTGGCAGAAGATCACGACGCCGGCGGGCACCGAACGCAACGCTCACCGTTTCCAACGGGCCAGCGACTATTGCGGGTACGGCCGATTTCTACGCCTGGGGGCTCTTCAGCCCGCCACCAGGGCTTGCCTACGTCGACACGCGTGCCGTCGGCGTGCAGGCCTTCCCGTCGGGATCCAACAGCACCCTGGTATTTGCTGTCAACACGTACCCCCGCTTCTCAAACGCCGCCGCGTTCGAGTGGGACATCGCGATTGACATCGACGGCGACGGCGTGACGGATTTCTTCGTGGTCGGCTTGGACGTGGCTCGTGTTATCTCGTCGCAGCCTTGCGGCCGACTGGTGTCGATCGTCGTCAACGCCAGAACGAATGCCATCGTTAATCCAGTCCGCTTCGCCGATGTGGCGACAGACAACACGACGCTGCTGCTCGCGGTCACGGCCTCGCAACTGGGCTTGTCTCCGACAAATCCGCGGTTCAGCTATCAGGCGTTTGCATTCAACTTCAACGATGGTGAGCAGGTGGGCGGGACGGCCAAGTTCAACGCGTTTACGCCGGCGATCTCGACCGGGCAGTTTGTCAGCATGCCGCCGAACGAAACGGCAACGGTGCCGGTGTCGATCAACACCGCAGCGTGGGGTATCACCAGGCCGCTTGGGATCATGGTCGTGTCCCAAGACAATGCGAACGGCGCGCCCCAGGCGGACCTGATCCGGGTCTCACCCTAGGGCACGACCACGGAGTAGCGACAACACTGCGCTTTTCGGGTTCTCGGCAGCTTGCATACCGCTTCGAGCCCGCGCTCATACGCCCGCCCTCTGCACGCTCCAATCCACAGTCCTCGGACGTCCCTCGAGATGTAGCGCGGCAGTGGCAGCCGGGGTTTCCGCGATCAATCGTCCGGCGCGGAATACCTTGAGCCGGGTAGCGCGCAGGCGAATGGCTTCGACTGGATCGCGCGCCTGCAGCAGCACGAAGTCCGCGCGGCAGCCGGGCGCGATGCCATAGCCGTCGAGAGCGAGGATACGCGCCGGATTCGTGGTAACCGCCGCAAAGCACGCGCGCATCGCGTCCACGCCGGTCATTTGCGCGACGTGCAATCCCATCGCGGCGACCTCGAGCATGTCGCCGCTACCCAGCGCATACCAGGGATCCATCACGCAATCGTGGCCGAACGCGACGTTGACGTCGGCGGCCATGAGCTCCGGCACCCGGGTCATGCCGCGGCGCTTGGGGTACGTGTCGTGCCGTCCCTGCAGGGTGATGTTGATCAGCGGATTGGCGATCGCATGCACGCCCGCGTCGCGGATCAGCGGAATCAGCTTCGACACGTAATAGTTGTCCATCGAGTGCATCGACGTGAGATGCGAGCCGGCCACGCGGCCCTGCATCCCCAACCGCTGGGTGTGGAACGCGAGCGTTTCGATGTGGCGCGACAGCGGATCGTCGGTCTCGTCGCAGTGCATGTCCACCGGACACCCTCGCTGCGCCGCCAGTTCGCACAGAATGCGGATCGATTCCGCGCCATCGGCCATCGTGCGCTCGAAATGCGGAATGCCGCCGATCACCTCGACGCCCATCGCCAGCGCGCGCTTCAGGTTATCGAGGGCGCCCGCACTGCGCAGCACGCCGTCCTGCGGGAACGCGACCAGCTGCAAGTCGAGGTAGGGTTTTACCTTCTCGCCCACGTGCAGAAGCGCCTCGACCGCGAGCAGCCGCGGATCGCAGATGTCGACATGCGAGCGAATCGCGAGCAGGCCCTTTGCCACCGCCCAGTCGCAATAGGCGAGCGCACGCTCGACCAGCGCTTCCTGTGTGAGCAGCGGCTTCAGCTCGCCCCATAGCGCGATACCCTCGAGCAGCGTGCCGCTCCGGTTTACGCGCGGCAGGCCGTAGGATAGCGTCGAGTCCATGTGGAAATGGGCGTCGACGAACGGGGGCGACAGCAGATATCCGTCGGCGTCCAGAACCTGCGCCGCGGCGGCGGAAATTCGCGCTGCGACGTCGACGATACGACCCTCGGTGACGAGCACATCGCAGCCCGTGCGGCCGTCGGGCAGCGTCGCGTTACGAACGAGAAGATCGGCCATCGCCGGTAGCGGTCACTTGGTGCCGAAGATACGGTCGCCGGCATCGCCCAAACCCGGGACGATGTAGCTGTGGTCGTTGAGCTGGCGGTCGATCGCTGCTGTGTAGACGGGCACGTCCGGATGCGCGGCCTGGAACGTCGCGATCCCCTCCGGGCAGGATACGAGGCACACGAAGCGGATGCTGCGCGGCCGCGTCTCCTTCAGCCGTTCCACGGCGGCCACCGCGGAGTTGCCCGTCGCGAGCATCGGGTCGAGCACGATCGCGTCGCGCTCTTTCATGCCACCCGGCATCTTGAAGTAATACTCGACGGCCACCAGCGACTTGGGATCGCGATACAGTCCGACGTGCCCGACGCGCGCGCCGGGAACGACCGACAGGAAGCCGTCGAGAAGACCGGTCCCCGCGCGCAGGATCGGCACGAACACGAGCTTCTTGCCGTCGATGAGCTTGGAATACATCGTCTCCAGCGGCGTCTCGATCATGACCTCGTGCATCGACACGTCGCGGGTGACCTCGTAGGCCATCAGCGACCCGATTTCATTCAGGAGCCGCCGGAAGCTCGTGGTACTGGTCTCCTTCTTGCGCAAGAGCGTGAGCTTGTGTTGCACGAGCGGATGGTCGATCACGTGAACGTTATGCGCCATGCTGTTTGCTCCCATGCTCTTTCGTCTGCTCTTTAGTCTAGCCCGATCGAAATCAGAAAACCGTTCCGTCGCTGTCGATCAAGAGCGGAGGGTTCCCGGCGCGCAGCTCCGCGGCGAGCTCGCGTCCGGCCGCCCACGTGCCACCTTCGAGGATGCACGCCAGCGGCAGCGCGGGTGCGGCGAGGTGCGCGCGGACGCGCGGCGCCAGTTCGTCGATCAAAGCCACCGTCAGCGCCCGCCACTCGACGACGAGCTCGTCACCTACGTTCCACGTCCGTGCGCCATCCGCCGCGTCGACGAGGTGCAGCACGCCGGCATCCAGCAGTAGTCCGCCGTTTCGGTATTCGGGCAGCGCCGTAAGCTGCTCGCGCTCCGTCACCGTGATCCCGGCCCATTCGAAAGGTTCGAACAGCGAATAGGCGAGCCACTGCGAAAGCTTGTGGAACGGCACCCAGCCCGCGGTAGGGCCGCTGCCGCCTGCGTGCGGATGGCGCCACACGTCGCCGAGAGGCACGCCGTCGAGCGCGCTGCCGCTGTGCCATATCGGTCCCAGGCCGTCCAGCAACGCCTCGAGGAGTGTCGACGCGGAAATTGCGCGGCGCGTTCGCGTGAGCGTATCGAACAGCGCGCCCGGCCGCGCCGTATCGCCGAACGCGTCGCGCTGGGTGGTGAGCGCGCTGCCCAAACGGCGCAGCAGCGCCGCACGGCCGTCGAGCCCGAGCAGCGGATTGGCGGTCCCGGCCTGGAACAGGCTCGCCAGCGTCTCCGCATCGATCGTGGCGAGCGCAGAGGCATCGACGCGCAGCGGATCGTCCTGCCGCGCCGAGAACGCACCGCGCATGAATGCACGGAAGCTCGCGACGGCGAGCCCTTCCGAGCGCGTGAAGCGCTGTCCCGATTCGGCTTCGACAAAACTCCATGCCGCGCCGGCGCCGGCGTCCAACAGCACGCTCGCCACGGTCAGGTCGATATGGGCACGCGCGCGGTCGGCGGCGCTGCGCCCGGCCAGCGCGCGATCGAGCTCCGCTTTGCGATCGAGACCACCGGTCTCGAAGTGCCGCCAGCGGCTATGGCAGGGCACGTCGAAATCCGGATAGCGACGGCGTGTCACCGCCGCAACCATCGCCGCCGTATGGTCCAGGCGCGTGCGGTCGATGCGGAAATGATGCGAATCTCCGGCCGTCGCCGCGGCCGCGATGTTACGGCACCGCTCGCGTATCGTCGCCGCCGATCCGAGCGCCGCGGCCGGCTCCTCCCGCAACGCCAGACTCACAAGTCGCGGCCCTTCGTCGCCGCTTGCTGCGGATCGGGAACCTCGCCGTCGCAGTAGTAGCCTGCCGCCTTCTTGGCATCCATCTCGACGCGCGCGTCGGCCGGGATCAACTCGTCCGGCAGCTTGACACGCTCGCCGACTTCGATGGCCGATCCGACGATCGCGTCGTATTTGAGGTTGCTCATCGACACCAGCCGGTGGATTCGCCGAATGCCCAGCCAGTGCAGCACGTCCGGCATCAATTCCTGGAAGCGCATGTCCTGCACGCCGGCGACGCATTCGGTGCGCAGGAAATAGTTGTCCGCGCTGTCGCCGCCCTTCTGCCGCTTGCGCGCGTTGTAGACCAGGAACTTGGTCACCTCGCCCAGGGCGCGGCCTTCCTTGCGGGAGTACACGACGAGACCGACACCGCCCTGTTGCGCGCCGCGGATGCACTCCTCGATCGCATGCGTAAGGTACGGCCGGCAGGTGCAGATGTCGGAACCGAAGACGTCCGAGCCGTTGCACTCGTCGTGCACGCGGGCCGTCAGCGTGACCGCCGGATTCGCCAGATCGTGCGGATTGCCGAACACGTAGACCGTCTGGCCTCCGATCGGCGGCAAAAAGACTTCGAGGTCGCCGCGCGTGACGAGCTCCGGGTACATGCCGCCGGTTTCCTCGAACAGCGCGCGACGCAGGTCCGCCTCGGGGACGCCAAAGCGCTCAGCCACCCCCGGCAGCCACCACACTGGCTCGATCGCAGCCTTGGTCACGACAACCGAACCGTTCGCAAGCAGGATGCGGCCGTCGGCGCGCAGGCGTCCTGCGGCAGTCGCCTGGCGGACCTCGGGCATGTCGATGTGCGCCTTGGTCACCGCGATGGTCGGGCGGATGTCGTAGCCCTCGGCGAGCTCCTCCTTGAACACTTCCGCCACGATGGCGCCGAAGGGATCCATCGACACGATGCTGTTCGGGTCCGCCCATTGCGAATACGGTCCGAGCGGATCGGCGGGCATGGTGTCGGTGAGGTCCGCGCGATGATCCCGCAGCAAGGCGCCGGCCGCGACCGCCAGCGCGCGATAGACGCCATAGGAGCCGCTATGCGTGCCGATCACATTGCGCTGGCTGCGCGTGTACGTGCTGCCCACGATCGGTCCGCGCTCGCGAGGGTCGGCACGGCCCCATCGGATCGGCAACGCGCCGTGCCCGCCCTCGACCGGATGCGAAGTGAGGCGGATGTGTTTCAACGAAGGATGCTTGCTCGTCACGATCGACGCTCCCGCACGGATAACGCCACCACGTCGGTTATCGCATACGCCATCAACGCCCCTTCCAGACCGGGGCGCGTTTTTCGCGGAACGCCAGCACGCCCTCCTGACTGTCCTCGGACTCGAGCGCCTCGACCAGCGCCGGCAGCCGCTGCGCCTGCGCGTCGCTCGCCGACAGATGTGCCGCTCGTCGCACTACCTGCTTGATCGCCCGCACCGACAGCGGTGCACAGGCGAGAATGTCCTGGACCCAACGCTCCACCGCGCGGTCGAGGTCGCTGCGCGCCACCACTTCGTTGACGATGCCGAGCGCAAGCGCTTCACGCGCCGGCACCCGGCGCCCGGTGAGCAGGATGCCCATCGCTGGCCGGAACGCGATTTGTCGCTGCAGCAGCGTCATGCCGCCGTCGAGCGGAAGCCGGCCCACCCGCGCCTCGGGCAGGCCGAAGCTTGCGTCTTCGCAGGCGACAACGATGTCGCAGCCGAGGACGATCTCGAAGCCTCCACCCAAGGCAAATCCATTGACGCGGGCAAGCACCGGGACATCGAGCGTTTGGCGCAGCGCGATGCCGCCGAAGCCGCCCGGGCGCGGCGCGGCCCAGTACTCGAGCCCCGTCTTGTGGTCGGAATGCTTCATATCGGAGCCGGCACAAAATGCCCGATCACCGGCGCCCGTCAGCACGACGACGCGCACGCCGCGGTCGGCTTCGATGACGGACCAGATCCGTTGCAACTCCTGCTCGGTCTCGCCATCCACGGCGTTCATCGACGCTGGCCGGTTGAGCGTAACGTGCGCGACGCGATCGCGGACTTCGAACAGGACCTTGTTCATCGCCCGACGTTGGCCGCGGCCACCGCACGCACTTCAGCCAGTACTTCCTCGGTGTGCTCGCCCAGACGCGGCGGCGCGCGCCGCATGCCGACCGGCGCATTCGACATGCGGATCGGGCTGCCGATGAGGCGCATCGCCTGCTCGCCGTCGTGGCCATCCAGAACCATTTCGTTGTGGGCGGTCTGCGGATCGGCCAGCGCTTCGCGCAGGTTGCGCACGGGAGCGCACAGGAGGTCCTGCGCCTCCAGCCGCGAGAGCCAGTGCGCGGTGGTGTTGGTTCGGTAGCGTCCGCGGAATATGGTCTGCAGCTCGCGTTTGTTCCTTATCTGTTCCTGCAGCGTCGCGAACTTGGGCTCCGATGACAGGTCCGGGATCTCCAGCGCCATGCAAATCGCGCGCAGCGGATTCTCCTTGAACGCGCCGACGACTACCACCGCGCCGTCCTGCGTCTCGAACACGCCCGTCAGCGGCATCGCCGCCCAGTTCAGATCGGAATCGGCCATCATGCTCATCGCCGCTTCCTGCATCTGCGCGGCGAGCATCGAGTTGTAGAGGGACACGCTGACCTTCTGCCCCTCGCCAGTACGGGCTCGCTGCAGCAGCGCGAGCAGGATTCCCTGAACCAGGTGCATGCCGGCCGAATAATCGGCGAATGTGGTCGCGTAGATCGACAGCGGCAGTGCGTCGTCGGCCCTGCGCGCCATCACGCCGCTCATCGCCTGCGCCAGCACGTCCTGGCCACCCTTGTGGGCATAGGGACCGGTCTCGCCGAACCCGGTGCCGACCGCGTAAATAATGCGCGGATTCATCCTTCGGCAATCGTCGTAACCCAGGCCGATGCGCTCCATCACGCCGGCGCGAAAATTGTTGACCACCACATCCGCCTCCGCGATCAATGCGCGCACCGCCGCCAGGTGATCGGGGTTCTTGAGGTCCAGCGCTACGCTGCGCTTGTTGCGGTTCAAGCTGCAGAAGACGGGATTGTCGTGGCCGACGACGGGCTCGAAGGTAGTGCGCGACAGGTCTCCCGCCCCCTTGCGCTCGATCTTGATCACATCCGCGCCGTAGTCGCCGAGCATTTGCGTGCACACAGGCCCCAGCATCACCTGCGTAAAATCAATGATACGGATGCCGGACAAGGGCAGTTCGTTCGGTTCGGGCACGTTCATTCGATCAACTCCAAATCATGCTCCTGGCGCACGATGGACGGCAGGTCCGGATTCGGTCCCGACTGGTCGCCAGGGTCCGCGCCCTGCGCGCGCAGTTTTTGTTGCAGGAGCTTCACATCGACGTCGCGGACGCTGACGCCGCTGTCGAGCGCCATCGCCGCGGCGACGCCCGCGGCCTCGCCCATCGCCATGCAGGGGGGAATCTCGCGCGAGATCTTTTGCGCGGGCGGCGTGGCCGAGTAGTGGCGCCCGGCGACCAGCAGATTCTCGACATGCTTCGGCAGCATCGTGCGATACGGCACGGTGTAGTCGCGACCCCGTGCGACCGCGTCCGCAAAGCGCGTGCGTTGCGCGAGATCTTCCTTGTTGAGCACATACTCGCCCGTAAGGAGGCGCGTCTGCCGGACCCCCGTCTGTGGCGCGACGTCGACGAGATAGCAACGCTCGAACCCCGGCATATGGCCGCGGATGTAATCGAGCAGGTTCGCGATATGCTTGCGGCCTTGTATCTCGGCGCGCGTCAGGTCTTCGACCTTCAGCCCGTCCAATCCCGGCATGTGAGGACAGTTGCACCACACGACGCCGGGCAGCGGGGTTTTCAGCCACCAGTGCGCCCACGAGTTGCCGATCCTCTTCTTTGCCTGTTTGTCCAGAACGGCGAACGCGGCAGGCTCCCCGTATTCGAAGCGCTCCGCCGCTTCGGTGTCGACACCTCCCAAGCGGAACACCGTAGTCATGATGTAACTGCCCTTGACATGCGATGCGCCCGCCGACGCCGCAACGTCGAGATCACCGGTTGCATCGATGACGATGTCGCCGAGGATCGCCTCGCGTCCGGCCTTGGTCTCGCAGATGACGCCCTTGATCTGGCGATCTTCCATCAGCGCGCGCGAGAACCAGGAATGCAGCCGCAATTGAATCCCGAGCTCCTCCACCCATTCGAGCGAAACGCGCTTCCAGCCGTCAGGGTCGAACGAAGCCGCGAAGCAAATCGGGTACGGTGTCTTGTGGCTGTGGAAATCGAACGTCCCCCAGCGCGCCCAGCGGCGATAGCTTTCGGGCAGCTCGCCCCATTCGTGCTGACGCGGAAACGTGGCCAGCTTCAACCTCGCCAGACGCTCGATCATCGTCATGCAAGTGCCGCGCACCGATATTTCCTCGTGATGGCTGTCCCACATGTCGTCGAGCACCAGAACCATGCCGCCCGAGGCGAGGCCGCCCAGGTGGTTGTAGCGCTCGAGCAGCGCCACTTTCGCGCCGTTGCGCGCGGCCGCCAAGGCAGCCGACATTCCCGCGGGACCGCCGCCGACCACGACCACATCGGCCTGTGCCGCAACACGGGCTTCGCCGGCCGGCTCGACGATCCGATCACCGATGCGATTCATTGTTGAGGGCTCCTTCAAGGCGCGGTTGCGGGCTGCCACTTCACGACCATGCGCTCGATCAGCGTGATCAGCAGAAAAAAAGCGCCGGCGAGGAACGAGCTCATGATGACCGCGGAATAGAGCAATGCCGAATCGAAGCTATAGGTCGCCTGGATGATCAGCGCACCGATGCCGCGGGTCGAGCCTATCCATTCGCCGACGACTGCGCCGATCACCGAGGTCGATGTGGCAATCTTCAGCGCCGAGAAAAGGTAGGGCAGCGAGTTGTACAACCGCAGCTTGAAATAGACTTCACTCTTGCTCGCCGACAGCACGCGCATCAGTTCCATCGATTGCGGGTTGACCGCCTCCAGCCCGCGGACCATGTTGACGAGCGTCGGGAAGAAGCAGATCAACGCCGCGATCGTGATCTTGGGCTCCATTCCATTGCCCATCAGCAGCACGAGGATCGGGGCCTTGGCGACGACGGGAATGGTGTTGATCATCACGGCGATGGGGAAGAACGCCTCCTGGATCGCCTTGTTGTGGACGAACACCGTCGCCAGCACGATGGCGGCGAAGTTGCCCAACATGAACCCGCCGACGGCCTCGATCGCCGTCGGGATCACGTTTTGCCACAGAACCGGCCACTTGTTGACCATCGTCTCTGCCACCAGTTGCGGCGACGGCGCGATGAACGGCTTGACGTCGAACCCGGTGACAACCGCCCACCACAGGACGATCAATCCGAGCAGGCCCAGCACCGGCAGCGTCCGCCGGCGCCATTGCTCACGCTGCTTTGCCGAGAAGTATGCGAGCGCCGCTGGATCCTCCATCCCAGCTTGCGGGCTCGCTGCCATTGCATCGGGCATGTTCATCAGCAGTTCTCCAGTACGCGGCGCAGATGCGCCGCCAGGGCGACGAAATCGGCCGTCTCGCGAATGTCCAGCGTGCGCGTCTCGGGCAGCCCGACGGGAACGATTTCCCGCACCCGTCCCGGATTCGCAGCAAGCATGAGCACGCGTTGACCCAGATACGCGGCCTCGTAGATGCTGTGGGTAACGAACAGAATCGTCGTACCCGTGTCGCGCCACACGCGGCGCAATTCCTCGTTCAAACGATCGCGGGTGATTTCGTCGAGCGCGCCAAACGGTTCGTCCATGAGCAGAATCTTGGGATCACTGACCAGCGCCCGTGCGATCGACACACGTTGGCGCATGCCCCCGGACAATTCGTGCGGAAACGCGTTCTCCCAGCCCTTGAGCCCGACCAGCTCGAGCAATTCCCGCGGCGTCGCCTTACCCTTGTGCTTTCCACCATCGGCCACTTCCAGCGGCAGCTCGACGTTCTGCAGCGCGCTACGCCACGGCAGCAGGGCGGGGTCCTGGAAGACAAAGCCGATATCGCGGCGGCGGCGCGCTGCCGCTGCCGTGCTCCCGTGGACGCGGATCTCGCCCGTGCTCGGCGTGACCAGGTCCGCAACCGCGCGCAGCAGCGTGGATTTCCCGCAACCGGACGGTCCCAGCAAGGTCAGCAACTCGCCGCGGCTCACTTCGAGATCGATGCCGGACAATGCAGTCACGCTGCGCCGGTCGGTGAAAAAACGGACGCTGACGTTGCGACAAGTGATCGCCGAGCCGTCGACCGCCGGGTTGCGCGAACCGGCCGGCGTTGCGGGACTCTCTTTTAACTGGGCGGTGGCCGCAATCCCCATTGCGCTTCAGGCCTTGAGCCGCGCGTCGCGGGTCGCTTTCAGGATGTCCAGCGTCATCACCTCCTCGAGCTTCGGCGTACGCTTCGAAAACTGCCCGAGCTGCGAGTAAAGCGATATCTGATCCTGCCAAACCCCCGGATCCATCGTGCCCCAGCCGTCCGCGCGAGTGAGGTCGTTGAATGCATATTTCATCATCGCATCGATGCCGACCTTCTCGTCGTTACGCTCGAGGTTGGGATATTCCTTCACCAGGAGATCGGCGGCGGAGTCGCGATTGGCGTTGGCGTAGGCATAGCCGTGCGCGGTCGCGCGAAGGAATTTCTCCAGCACGTCCGAACGCGTCTGGATGGTCTTGACGGTGGCGTAATACGGGAGCGCGTAGAGCCGGACGCCGGCATCCCAGAGCCGGAGATCGACGCGCTCCGGACCCAATGGCTTCAAGGCGGTGACGTTGGTCTGCCAACCGGTAACGACATCGACCTGCCCTGTGAGGAGCGGGGACATGTCGGCGCCGATCGGAATTATTTCGACTGCGCTCTCCGGAATGTTGTTCTTGGCGAGCAGCGCGCGCAGCAGCACGACCCCGGTTGGCTGGATGCCGACCTTCTTGCCGGCCATGTCCTTGGGCGTGTTCACCGGTTTTTTCTTTAACGAGAAAAATGTGTACGGGTGTTGCTGCAGCCCCGAGGCGAAGCACTTGACGGGGATGTCCTGCGACACGGCGAGCATGAGCGACGGACTGGATGCGAGCTGACCGGCTTCGAACCGGCCGGACGCCACGATGGCCACACCATCGATGTTGGGTCCTCCAGGCTGGATCTGCACGTCCAGTCCCTCCTGCGCGTAGTAGCCAAGCTGCTTGGCCACGACTTCACCGATCTGATTGTTGCCCGGCAGCCAGCCCAGTTGCAGGTTGATGGTTGTTTTCGGCGCTCCCTGCGCCAGCGCGTCGAGCGACAGCACACTGCCACCCAGACCGATGCCACCAAGACACGCAGCGGCCTTGAGTATCGTGCGACGGCGAGGATTGCGAAGCTGCGTCGATTTCATCGGCTTTCCTTCGAAAGAGCGGGCATGAGCACCGGAGTGGGGAATGGCCAGTCCCGGAAATGCTAGACCCGGCATCCTCCCTCGTCCGAATTCGATCATGCGCGAGCCGAGGTTATCTTGCAAGAATCGGATTTTGCCCGGCCCGATGGCGAAATCAAGGCGGGCGGCCGAGTCCGGTGCGCGTTGCAGGCCTGCGAGCACCGGGAGATGTCAAACTACGGTCGGGAGGCCGAGCTTTTTGCGCGCACCGACCCCGCTGACTCGCGCAGAGAGCCAGCGAGGACTGCTTCGGGAATGCGGCCTGGTGAGTACTGTCCTGGCTCAACCTGAACATCTCGACCAATCAGTACGACATGTACCGTCTCATGTCATTTTCCTGACCGACCCGCTCCATCATATTCAGGTCCGCTAGTTTCTTCTGGTGAGCGGCCTTACGCAGCGTCGCCTTTTCTTCAGCGCTCATCTGCGCGTACTTCGCTTGCGCGGCCTGGCGGTCGGCCTTCAATTGCGCGGTTTCATCCTTCGTCATCGTACCCATGTCGTCTTCCTGAGCGATGCGCTCCATTACATTCAGGTCGGCGAGCTTCTTGCCGCGCATCGAACGCTTCGCGCTGGCCTTTTCTTCGGGCGTCATCGTTGCCCATTTGCCCTTTGCCGCGTCGCGCTCGGCCTTCAGTTGCGCGGTCTCCGCCGCGGTCATCGGCTTCACCATCATTTGGCTCCAAGGATCCATCATGTCGGCCGCGAACGCTGGCACGGAGCCGAGGGCAAACGCTGCTGCAGCAATTGCAACAATAGACTTCATCATGATCGATTCTCCAGGAAGTGAAGCAAGAGGCATGAAATTAGACGTATTCCAGGCTTGAGAGTTCATAAGCTGTTCATTCTTTTGGCTTGTCCAGGCGGCTATTTCCTTTCAATTGCCGCCAGAAGCCGTTTCACAAACTCATCCATCGCTTTGGTGTCGATCCAGCGGACCACCGCCACCACGTCGTGCTCCGGGTCCACGTAGATCATGTTCGTACCGTTGCCGATATGCGTGAATGCGCTGGCCGGTGCACTCGGCAGATATTTCCGGTCGGTGTTGAGAAACCAGTTCATGAAGCCGTACGTCGGCTGCGCGGGGGTGGGCGTGCGCGCCCAGTCGACCCACTGATTTGAAAGTATCTGCCGGTCTTTCCACTTGCCGTGGCGCAGCGTGAGGTAACCGAAGCGCGCCATGTCGTAGGCGTGAATGAACATGCCGCCGCCCCAATGGCCGCCGCCGGTCGTCGACTGCACCGCCATTCCATCGAGAACGATCCAGGAATTCTCGTAGCCGTACCAGCGCCAGGTGTTCGAGGCGCCGATCGGGTCCATCACGTTCTCCTTCAACACCTGCGGCAGCGGACGGCGCCAGACGTTGAGCGCGGCGAGCGAGAGCACGTTCACCCGGGTGTCGTTGTATTTGTAGACGCTGCCGGGCTTGTCGCGCAGCCGCGTGGTCCACTCACTCGGCTTGTCGCCCGGTCGGTCGGCCCAGTCGGGCTTGCCCCAAAGCGTTCCTTCCCAATCGCTGGTCTGGCGCAGCAGGTGGCCCCAGGTAATGGTCCGGTTGTGCGGGGTTTCGAAGAGATACAGAAAATCGGGCGTGCCGAGATTGTCGGATTTGTTGCCAGCCGGTACCGGGTTGTAGACCTGAATCGGCGGCACATACTCGCGCACCGTGTCGTTGATGCTCTTGATCATGCCGCGATCGACGGCAATGCCGATTACGCTTGAAAGAAAGCTCTTGGTCACGCTGTGCGCCATGTCCACTCGCAGCGGCTCTCCCCATTCGGCGACGATATAGCCCTTGTGAACGATGATGCCGGTCGGTTCGCCGCGGTCCTTGATCGGCCCGATGGCGTAGCCGAAGGGCTCGCGGCCGAAAGTCTGGTAATGATTGAGCTTGAGATCGCGCGGCGCCTTGGTCTCGCTGGCGACCGCAAAGTCGATCGCATCTTTCAAGAGCGAAGGACTGATGCCCGCCTCAGCCGGAGTCTTGTGCTGCCACACCGCATCGGGGTAGTAGACACCGGGCGCGCCGGTGCCGGTTTGCGCAGGCGCCCACAGCGGCGCAAACAGGAGGACGAGCAAGAGCTGGGCGGCGCGACGAGTGATCATTGGAGAGCCTCCGGACTTCAACGACGATTGGCCATGACCCCTCCTTAGCATAAGCCGACGACGCTCAGCCAGTCAGAGTATTTCTGCGTGTGTTCGGGAAGTAGAAAACCTCGAGCTAGGTCGCCCTTCGTTGGCGGGGCAGCACTACATCGTAAAGCGCAGCCTGGTGCTGACGTGGCCGGAGTTAGCTGTCCCTTGGCCGCAGCAAAGCCCGAAGGTCGCCTTCAGGCACGGGTCGGCTGATCAAGTAGCCTTGCATCTCGTCGCATCGAAGCAACCGCAGAAACTTGGCCTGCTCTTCGGATTCAACGCCTTCGGCGCAGACCTTCAGACGCAACGAGTGCGCCAAGGAAATAATCGTCGACACCAGTGTCATCGTATCCAGATCGTCCCCCATCGCAATAATGAAAGACCGGTCGATCTTCAGCGAAGTGGACCGGCAGCTTGGACAGATATCCCAACGACGAATAGCCGATGCCGAAGTCGTCGATCGCGATGTCCAGTCCCATATCGCGAACGGCACGGAGCTTGTCGACCGTGGCCGCGAGGTCTCCCATGATGACGCTTTCGGTGATTTCGATGTCCACCGCAGCGGATCGAGCGGGGCTAGCTACCAGACACGGCAGCGATTCACACCCACCATCGGCTGCCCGGCCTTGCAAGAGAATGCGCGCTCGAATTCGGGCATGTTCACCACCAGCCCGTTGACGCGATACTTGCCCGGAGAGTGGGGATCGGTCAGCGCCTTCACGCGCAGGTTCTCCGGCCGGTCGTTTTCGCACGCCCACTGCGCGTAGCCGATGAAGAAACGCTGCTCGGGGGAGAAACCGTCGCGCGCCCCGAGGCGCTTGCCCGCGATTTCCGCTTTCCACGCCATCCAGGCCAGCACCAGCCCGCCCAGGTCGGCGATGTCCTCGCCGTTGGTGAGCTTGCCGTTGATCTTGATGTCGTCGACGATCGTGTACTGCGAGTACTGGTCGACGATGCACTGCGCGCGGTCGACGAACGCCTTGGCGTCGTCCTTGGTCCACCAATCCTTCAGGTTGCCCTTCGCATCGAAGTTGCGGCCCTGGTCGTCGAAGCCGTGCGTGAGCTCATGGCCGATCGTTCCGCCGGTGTTGCCATAGTTCGGTGCGTCGTCCATCTTCGGATCGTAGAGCGGCGGCTGCAGCACGCCAGCGGGGAAGTTGATGTCGTTCATCTGCGGATTGAAGTACGCGTTGACTGTGGGCGGCGTCATGCCCCATTCGCCGCGGTCGAGCGGCTTGCCGATCTTCGCCAAGTCGCGCTTTGTCTCGAACCGCGTGGCCCGCTCGACGTTGCCGAAGAAGTCGCCGCGTTTCACCACCACCGAGCTATAGTCGCGCCACTTGTCGGGATAGCCGATCTTGTTGACGATGGCCCGCAGCTTGGTCAACGCCTGCTCCTTGGTCGCGGGGCTCATCCAATCGAGCTGCTCGATGTCCTTGGCCATCGCATCTTCGATCTGCTTCGTCATGCGCAGCGTCGTCCCCTTTAGCGCCGGGCTGAAAGCACGCCGCACGAATTCCTGGCCCAGGGCCTCGCCCAACTGATTGTCGACCAGCGTTGCGCAGCGCTTCCAGCGGGGCTTCAACTGCTGCACGCCGCGCAGCGTCTTGTTGAAGAAGTCGAAGTTCTCGTTGACAAACGCGGAGGAGAGCAGCGGCGCGGCGGCTTTCGCCACATGCCAGCGCAGGTACGTCTTGATGTCGTCGAGGCTGTTGGACTGAAGCTGCTTCTCGAGCTCCTTATAGAACCCGGGCTCGGTCACGTTGAAGGTGTCCA
>DATNNK010000539.1:0-6128 GCA_035601875.1 Casimicrobiaceae bacterium
CGCGAGGACTGCCGCAGTCGCCAGATACGGATCCATGTCAGCGCCCGGGCAACGCGTTTCCAGTCGTGTCGATTTGGGCGATCCGGCGATGACGCGAAAGCTCGCGGTGCGGTTGTCGAGCCCCCACGTCGGCTTGACCGGCGCCCAGAATCCGTCGACCAGCCGCTTGTAGCTGTTGACCGTCGGCCAGTACATGGGAGCGAATTCCATCAGCCCGGCGACCTGGCCCGCAAGGTAGCTCTCGAACATCCTGCTCATGCCGTTTCTGCCCTTGGCATCGTGGAAGAGGTTCTTCTTGCCGTCCGACATGCTCTGGTGAATGTGGCCCGAGCAACCAGGGTACTGCGCGCTCCACTTGGCCATGAAGCTCGGCATGATCCCGAACCGCGAGCCGATCTCCTTCGCGCCGGTCTTGAACAGGATCGCGCGGTCCGCCGCCTCGAGCGCCTCGGAAAAAAGAATCGCCGCCTCGTAAACGCCGGGCCCGGTCTCGGTGTGCAGCCCTTCGATCGGAATGCCGAAGTCGCCCATCTCCACCATCAGCGCTTTGAAAAACTCGCGGTTCTCGTTGGCGCGCAACAGCGAGTAGCCGAACATGCCCGGGGTGATGGTCTCCGGACGCACGTAGCCTTTCTCGGCCCACGACTGCGGCGTCTCCGCGAAATTGAACCATTCGAACTCGATGCCGCACATCGGCGAGACCCCGAGCTTCTCGGCGCGCTTCAACACCCGCTTCAGGAGCTGGCGCGGGCAGATCGAGAGCGGAACCTCCTTGCCGTTTTTCTGACTGATGAACTCGCCGAGAAAAAACGGCACATCGTCATCCCAAGGTACGTTACGGTAGGTGGACAGATCGATGCGCGCGACCGCGTCGGGAAAGCCCTTGTGCCAGCCGGTCAGCGTCGCGTTGTCGTAGCACTGATCGTTCATGTCCCAGCCGAATACGACGTCGCAAAAGCCGAACCCCCCCTCGACGGCGGAAAAGAATTTGTCCTTGTGCAGGTACTTGCCTCGGAGCACACCGTCGATGTCGGACACCGCCACCTTGACCCGGTTTCCGGGCGCGTTGCGGACGGCATCGAGCACCTTCTGCGGTGCGATTTTTTGCGGCATGACGTTCTCCCCGTCGACCTTCGGTGTCGCGTGATCGCTTTAGCGGAGATTGTAACCTGCGCCCACGCGACAGGGCCGACGGGTGACGCAGTGCGTGGCACAATGGCCGCATGAGGCAGGGTCGTGCTTCGTCGGGCGTGCGCGATGCTCTTGCCGCGCCCACGCAACGCAGTGCACTGGTTTCGCTGCACGCGGCCGTGCTGCTGTTCGGTTTCGCGGGGCTCTTCGGCAAATGGCTTGCGCTGTCGCCGGAATTGATCGTGCTCGGCCGCACCATCGTTGCCAGCACCGCACTGGCGGCATTGCTTCGCGTCTTGCGTGAGCCGTCCGGCGGCTTCGAGTGGAGGCTCGCCGCGGGCGGGGCCGTCCTCGCGCTGCACTGGATCGCCTTCTTTCGCGCGGTGCAGATGTCGAGCGTCGCCGTCGGCCTGCTCGGCTTCGCCAGCTTTCCGTTATTCGTGCTGATCGCCGAAGCGGCGTTTCTGCGACGCAGGCTGCATGTCGCCGACTGGATCACCGTCACGCTGGTTACCGCGGGTCTGTTGTTGCTGGTGCCCGAGTTCCGGATCGAGAACCGGGTCGTGCAGGGATTGATGTGGGGAGTTCTCTCCGGTCTCATGTTCGCGCTGCTCGCGGTCGGCAACCGCGCTTTGGCATCGCGGCGATCCGCGACCGGGATCGCGCTGTGGCAGAACGCATGCGCAGCGGCCTGCCTGTTGCCGGGGTTTGCGCTGGATCCCGTGCTGCCCAGCCTCCGCGACATCGCGCTCTTGATCGTGCTCGGCGTCGTTTGCACCGCGCTCGCGCACACTTTGTTCATCCGCAGCATGCACGTCTTGTCGGCGCATACGGCCAGCGTTGTCACCGCATTGGAGCCGGTCTACGGGATCGCGCTGGCGTTTGCGTTGTTGGGCGAGACGCCGGGATGGCGTACGCTGATCGGCGCGGCACTGATCGTCGGCGCGGCATTGCGCGCAACCTCGCGCGCGAGCTTGGTCCATGAGAGGCTCGATGAGCCGGATCGGTGAGGCATGGCGCAGGCGGCAGCGCTTCCTGTAGCATCGCGCCTTCTACATTAGGGCGACCGAGATGACATTGCACATAGGCATGGTAGGACTGGGGCGGATGGGCGCAAACATGGCGAAGCGCCTGGCGCGGGGCGGCGTGGCCGTGGTTGGCTTCGATCCCGACCCCAATGCGCGCGCGGCATTCGCCGCCGTCGCAGGTTGCCAGAGCGTGGACAGCCTCGAGGAGATGGTCCATGCGCTGGCGCCCCTACGGGTTGTCTGGGTGATGGTCCCTTCCGGCCACCCGACCGAGGCCACCATCGCCGAGCTCGCGCCGCGCCTGCACGCCGAAGACGTGATCGTCGACGGCGGCAACTCCTTTTACAAGGATTCGGTGCGGCGCGCGGTCGACCTCGCCAGCTACGGCGTGCGTTTCGTCGATTGTGGCGTGTCGGGCGGCGTGTGGGGACTGGAAAACGGTTACGGTCTGATGTTCGGCGGCTCGCCGGCCGCGGCGCGAGAAATCGAGCCCTTCGCGAGAATTCTCGCTCCTACCACCGATAGCGGCTGGCTGCACTGCGGTCCCAGCGGCTCGGGCCACTTCGTGAAGATGATTCACAACGGCATCGAGTACGGAATGATGCAGGCGATCGCCGAGGGCGTGGCGCTGCTCAAGGGTAAGGAGGAGTTCGAGCTCGACGTCGCCGCGATTGCCGAGATGTGGCGGCACGGCAGCGTGGTGCGCTCGTGGCTGCTCGACCTTACCGCGGAGTTTCTGCGCGCGGACGCCGAGCTGACCGACATCGCTCCCATCGTCGCCGATTCCGGCGAGGGGCGCTGGACCGCGCTCGAAGCCATCGAGCAGGGCGCTCCGGCGCCCGTACTGTCATTGGCGCTGATCATGCGCTTCGCGAGCCAGGGTAAGGGCGATTACACGGATCGGCTGCTCGCAATGATGCGCAACAGCTTCGGTGGTCACAAGATCGAGCACATGGCCGAGTCGAGCGGCAAAGCAAAATAAACGAAATAAGCGAAATCGTGATCGTCGTCATCATGGGCGTTTGCGGCTGCGGCAAGACCACGGTTGGCCAGGCGCTGGCGAACCGGCTTGGCTGGCAGTTTTTCGACGCCGACGATTTCCATCCACCGGCAAATGTCGCCAAGATGGCCACGGGAGTTGCCCTGACCGACGAGGATCGCGCGCCTTGGCTCGACCGTCTCGCCGCCGAGATGCGCGCGGTGGCCCGCAAGGGAAGCCACGCGGTGCTTGCGTGCTCGGCGCTGAAGGAATCGTACCGGCAACGCATTGCGCGAGGCTTGCAAGAACCGGGGCCGGAGGGAGACGACGGCGCTGAATTTCGCATCGTCTACCTCAAGGGCGACGCGAAGACCATCGAGCCCAGGCTTGCGCTGCGCAGCGGCCATTACATGCCGCCCTCGCTGCTGGCGAGTCAATTCGCCGCGCTGGAGGAGCCCGACGACGCGATGGTGATCGATATCCGGCAGACGACCGAAGCGCAAGCTGTACAGATCGCGGCGGCGCTGCGCTCGGCGGTATGAGCGAGCAGCGCAAGGCGAGCCCCGCAACCGAGGTCGCCCATCTCGGTCGCGATCCGCGCAAACATCTGGGCGCGATCAATACCCCTGTCTACCGCGCCTCGACGATGCTTTTCGAGCGTGTGGCCGATCTCGAGGCGGCCGAGCGCGGCGAGTATCCCGGCATCAGTTATGGCCTGCACGGATTGCCGACCGTCACCGATCTACAGAGTGCGGTGGCGACGCTCGAAGGCGGCTACGCCGCGCTCGCGGTGCCCTCGGGACTTGCGGCAATCACGCTCGCGCTGCTTGCGGTGACGCGCGCGGGCGACCACGTTCTGGTCACCGACTCGGTCTACGGTCCGACGCGCAGATTCTGCGACCAGCAGCTCACGCGTTTCGGGATAGATGTCACCTACTACGATCCCTTGATCGGCGGCGCCATCGAGCGGGAAATGCGGCCGGCGACCAAAGTCGTGTTCGTGGAATCTCCAGGATCGCTTTCGTTCGAGATCCAGGACGTGCCCGCGATCGCGGCGGCGGCGCATGCGCGCGGTGCGCTGGTGCTGATCGACAACACCTGGGCGACGCCGCTAGGATTCCCGGCGTTCGCCCACGGCGCCGATATTTCGCTGCAGGCCAGCACCAAATATCTCGGCGGCCATTCCGATGTGATGAACGGGATCATCGTCTGCAGCCAGGCGACGTACCCGAGGCTGCACAAGCTGTGGACCGACATGGGCGTGTCCGCGAGCAGCGACGATTGTTTCCTTGCGCTGCGTGGCCTACGCACGCTGGCGGTGCGGCTCGAGCATCACACCCGGAGCGCGCTGGCCATCGCAGAGTGGCTGCGGCAGCGCGCGGAAGTCGCCGAAGTGATCTTCCCGGCGTTGCCCGGCTCGCGCGGGCACGACCTATGGAAACGGGATTTCACCGGGGCGTGCGGCCTGTTCGGCGTCATTCTGCATCCTGTCGCCAAAGCGCGGGTCGACGCCATGCTGGACGGGCTGCGGCTGTTCAAGCTGGGATGGAGCTGGGGCGGCTTCGAAAGCCTGATCATTCCCGCACATCCGGAGCGCATTCGCACCGCGACGCGCTGGGAAGCGATGGGACCGTATCTGCGGCTGCATGTCGGCCTCGAGGATCCACGGGACCTCATCGCCGATCTCGAGGATGGTCTTGCGCGACTCGCCTCCTGATCAGCATTACGAAGCGTGACGCGCCGATCTCAATGTCGTCATTCCCACGTCACGCTTCGGTGCCGAGATAAACTGCCTGAACGCGCGGATCGGCCCGGACCGATGCGGGCCGGCCGTCGGCGATGATCCGGCCGCGATCGAGGACGATGACCCGCGCGGCAAAACGGAACACGACATCGACATCATGCTCGGTGAAGAGCGTGGCTACGCCGGTGTCACGCACCAGCGCTTCGACGAGCTCCATGACCGAGCCGCGATCGCGCGGCGCGGTTCCCGCGGTCGGCTCGTCCATGAGCAGCAGGCGCGGCGCGCCTTTTCGCTGACCAAGCGCGATCGCGAGCTCGACCCGTTTGACATCGGCGTAGGAAAGCGATGCGCAAACCTGCTCGGCAAGCGAGCCTGCGCCAACACGGGCGAGGAGCGCGTCGGCCTCGGATCGACGTGCGGTGGCGAGGCGGTGCGCCAGCGTTAGGTACTCTCCGCTGCCGGCAAGGAGCGCGAGCTGCACATTCTCGCGCGCGGTCATCGACGCAAACGTCGCCGCGGTCTGGAACGTGCGGCCCACGCCGCCCGTGGCAACGCGCTGCGGCGGCAGCCCGTCGATACGTTCGCCCGCAAGCCACACCGAACCCGCGTCGGGCTCGAGCTGGCCGTTGATGATGTTGAAACACGTCGTCTTGCCGGCGCCGTTGGGTCCGATCAATGCCACCAGTTCGCCTGCGCCGACGCTGAATGAAACGTCGTTCAAGGCCTGGACGCCGTCGAACGCCTTGGAGAGGTGCTCGATGCGCAGCAATGGAGCATCTTGATGATTCATCGCCATCGCGCACGCTCGAACCAGCTTGCCGCCACTCCGCCGATGCCCATGGGAAACGCGAGCACCAGCAGCAGAATGATGCCGCCGAACACGCTGCGCCAGTATTCGGTGTGGCGAGGAAGCACATCCTGCATCCAGGTGAAGGCCGCGGCTCCGATCAGGGGGCCGGCGAGCGCATTGGCTCCGCCGAGCAGCACGATCAGCAAAGCGTCGATGGAACGGGGGATGGCCAAGGTGTCGGGCGCGATGCTGCCTTTGGAAAACGCGTACAAGCCGCCGGCCAAGCCCGCGAAGGCGCCGGCCATCGCGAACGCAAGCCACTGCGTACGCCGGACGTCGATGCCGACGGCTTGCGCGCGCAGGGGCGAATCGCGTGCGCCGCGCAAAGCGTAGCCGAAGGGCGTTTGCGCGATCCAGATCAGCAGCGCCAGGCCCGCGGCGGTGAACGCGAGCGTG
>DATNNK010000540.1:0-4080 GCA_035601875.1 Casimicrobiaceae bacterium
GTCTGCTTTACCTTGTCGACCAGGAATTCGGTGGCCTCGAGGTCATCCATCGGATAGAGCAGTTTGCGCAGCACCCAGACCTTTTGCAGCACGTCCTGCTTGAGCAGCAGCTCTTCCTTTCGCGTGCCCGACCGGTTGACGTTGATCGCCGGATAGGTGCGCTTCTCGGCCATTCGCCGGTCGAGGTGGATTTCCATGTTGCCGGTGCCCTTGAATTCCTCGTAGATCACATCGTCCATGCGCGAGCCGGTATCGATCAGCGCGGTCGCAATAATGGTCAGCGAGCCGCCTTCCTCGATGTTGCGGGCCGCGCCGAAGAAGCGCTTCGGCCGTTGCAAGGCATTGGCGTCGACGCCGCCGGTGAGCACTTTGCCCGATGCGGGCACGACCGTGTTGTAGGCGCGCGCCAGCCGGGTGATCGAATCGAGCAGGATGACGACGTCCTTCTTGTGCTCCACCAGCCGCTTGGCTTTCTCGATCACCATCTCGGCGACTTGCACGTGGCGGGTCGCAGGCTCGTCGAACGTCGACGACACGACCTCTCCGCGGACCGAGCGCTGCATTTCGGTCACTTCTTCCGGGCGTTCATCGATCAGCAGCACGATCAGCACCACGTCGGGATAATTCGCGGCGATCGAATGCGCGACGTGCTGCAGCATCACCGTCTTGCCGGATTTGGGCGAGGACACCAGCAGTCCGCGCTGGCCCTTGCCGATGGGCGCGATGATGTCGATGATCCGGCCGGTCATGTTCTCTTCAGCCTTGATGTCGCGCTCGAGAATCAGCACCTCGTCGGGAAAGAGCGGCGTCAGGTTCTCGAAAAGGATTTTGCTCTTGGCGTTTTCCGGAGGCTCGCCGTTGACTTTGTCGACCTTGACCAGCGCGAAATAGCGCTCGCCGTCCTTGGGGGTCCGGATCTCGCCTTCGATGGTGTCGCCGGTGTGAAGGTTGAAGCGGCGGATTTGCGACGGGGAGATGTAGATGTCGTCGGTGCCGGCGAGGTAGCTGGTATCGGGAGAGCGGAGAAATCCGAATCCGTCGGGCAGCACCTCGAGCGTGCCGTCGCCGAAGATGCTTTCGCCTTTTTTCGCCTGGTTCTTCAGCAGTGCGAAAATCAGGTCGTGCTTGCGCAAGCGGTTCGCGCCGTCGATCTCGTTGGTGTTGGCGATTTCGACGAGTTCCGTGACAGGTTTGGACTTGAGGTCTGACAGGTGCATAGCTGGACCGGGGGCGGGGGGAAGCGGGTGCGGCCCTTTTGGCCGCTTGAATCGCTCTGGGAGGTTGGCGCCGGGAAACACTTAAGCGGCGCCGATGGGACGTCACGCGCGCCGTGGGCGCCGCGGGACGCAATTCAATGAGTTAGGAGCGTAACGGGTTCACAGGTGGCTGTCAATAAACGCTGTCAACTGCGATTTGGACAGGGCGCCGACTTTTTGTGCCGCCACCTGTCCGGCCTTGAACAGGATCAGCGTCGGAATGCCGCGAATGCCGTACTTGGCGGGGGCGTCCGGGTTGGAGTCGATATCGATCTTGGCTACGGTAAGCCGGCCCGCGTAGTCCTTGGCCACGTCTTCGAGGATGGGAGCGATCATCTTGCAGGGCCCGCACCATTCGGCCCAGTAATCGACGAGCACCGGTGTGCCCGCCTTCAGCACATCGCTGTCAAAGGTGGCGTCGGTGACGTGCTTGATGTTCTCGCTCATGGATCCTCGCTCAAGGGGGGCGCCGCCCGGCGGACTAGGGAAACGACCGCAAGCGGCTACCCGAGGTACGTTAGCGGAAAGATACCCGCGGTGCAAGCGGCGCAAAGCGGCGGACCAGGAGGCGCGGGCTAAGGCGATCTGTCTGATGAGTTCGATCGCGATTTGCTAAAATCGACATTTCGCACCAGCAAGGGATTCGCGGCAATGACCTATGTTGTCACCGAGAGTTGCATCCGTTGCAAGTATACCGACTGCGTCGATGTCTGCCCGGTCGACTGCTTCCGGGAAGGTCCCAACTTTCTGGTCATCGATCCGGATGAATGCATCGATTGCACGCTCTGCGTTGCCGAGTGCCCGGTCGAAGCCATTTACGCCGAGGACGACGTTCCCGACGATCAAAAGCCATTCACGAGCCTGAACGCGGAGCTCGCAAAACTCTGGAAGCCGATCATTGAACGCAAGCCGGCGCCGCCCGACGCGGACGAATGGAAGTCGGTGAAGGACAAACGCGACCTCCTCGAGCGATAAGCTGTTCGCGCGTTTGACCGCGCTCGCGGCGAGCCCGTAAAATATCCAGCTTTGCTTCCTTGGCGGATACTCTGCCGCGGGAGCGTCACGAAGGTCCCGGAACATGGCTCCCGCGATATTTCTCCGCCTGGCTGCCGCTGCCTTCGCGTTTCCGGCGCTGGCCTGTGCGCAAGGAACCCCGTCAGCGGGCGACGCGGCAGCCGGCTCGCAGAAGACGCAGATGTGCGCCGGCTGCCACGGCATTCCTGGCTGGCGGACGGCGTTTCCCGAGGTTTACAAGGTGCCCAAGCTCGGCGGCCAGCATGAGGCGTACCTCGCCAAGGCGTTGCAGGAATACCGAAGCGGGGCTCGCAGCCATCCGTCGATGCGTGCCATCGCGACTTCGCTGTCGGACAAGGATATTGCCGACCTTGCGGCCTATTACGCCGGCGCCACGGCCAAGACCGCCAGCAAATGAGACCGATGATGAGGGGCGTTCCTCAGTGGTTGCTCGCCGTGTGCGCACTCTGTTCGGTAACCCTTTGCGATGCCGCCGACCCCAATGCCGCGCTGCCGCGTATCAAGGAGGTTTGCCAGGCTTGCCACGGCATGGACGGCAACAGTCAGATTGCCGACAATCCAAAGCTGGGTGGGCAGTATCCGGATTACTTGGCCAAGGCCTTGCGTGATTACCAGTCCGGATTGCGCAAGAATCCGGTCATGGCCGGATTCGTCGACAAGCTGTCGAAGCAGGACATCGAAAACCTCGCCGCGTATTACTCGTCCCAGCCGGCGGCGGTCGTCACCAAGCATTGACGGCCTGCTGAAGCGCCAAGGGAGTGACAAAAAAGGCGCCCTCGCGTCTTTTTTATTCCTTGATGCCGCCCGCACCTAGGCAATGTCAACGACGTTGCGGCTTCGGCGGCGGAGCGATCGTCTTGTGACGGAATTCGCAGAGGTCGACGATGACGCATTCCCAGCAACGGGGCAGCCGCGCCTGGCAGATGTAGCGCCCGTGCAGAATCAGCCAGTGATGCGCGTCGTGCCGGAATTCGTCCGGCGTGAACTTGACCAGCTTGCGCTCGACTTCTTCCGGGGTCTTGCCCGCCGCCAGACCGGTGCGGTTGGCGACGCGGAAGATATGGGTATCGACGGCGATGGTGGGGTGACCGAAGGCGACGTTCAAGACGACGTTTGCGGTCTTGCGGCCGACGCCAGGCAGCCTGGTGAGAGCGTCATGATCGGAAGGCACATTGCCTGCGTGCTCGGCAATCAATTGCCGCGACAACGCGACGACATTCTTGGCCTTGGTGCGGAACAGTCCGATGGTTTGAATATATGGAATGAGCCGCGCTTCGCCGAGCTTGACCATAGCCTTCGGTGTGTTTGCCACGCGAAAAAGTTTGGCAGTCGCGAGGTTTACGCTTTTGTCGGTCGCTTGTGCTGAAAGCACGACTGCGACCAATAACTCGAAGGGAGTTCCGTATTCGAGCTCGCTGCGCGGATTCGGATTCTGATGCCGCAGCCGGGTGTAGATTTCCAAACGCTTTGCCGCGTTCACAGAACGCCTCCCCGCCAGCGCAGTCGTTCGAGCCGGACGCTTTCCCTGGCCCGAGGCCGGGGATCGGCGGCTAGCTCCGGGTAAGCCTTGGCAAGCCAGGGCTTGACAGCCATTTCGACGCGAAGCGACGGCCGCGCCAAGGATTCACACGCCCGGGACGGAACGGGCCGCGCGCCGCGCGCGGGCGCGCGCCAATGCCGCATCGACCGCGGCCCGCCGGCGCTGCCGTGCCAGGTCGACCGCCGCAGTCTCCTGCTCGCGCTTGCGCAAACCGGTCGCGAGGCGAGCAGTGCGCGCCGAAAAGTGCTG
>DATNNK010000541.1:0-2702 GCA_035601875.1 Casimicrobiaceae bacterium
GAGCACTGGGACGTGATCCAGCCCGTTCCGGAGACTTCGGCCAACGCCAACACGATGTTCTGAGCTTCGCGGAGAATTTCGATTGGATTCTGCGCGCGGTGCTCGGCATGACCGGACAAAGTTCGGTTGCGGCTGGCGCTGCGCGGCGCCTGTACCGTCCATATCGACGGCCCCGACCCGCGCCTGCATCCAGTCCTGTTCACTCAGCCGCAGGCGGCCTGGGTTGACGCCTGGAACACTATCGTCTCGTTGCTTCGATCCGGCGCGATCAAACCGATCGTGGCGAGGACCTTCCCGCTGGCCGAGGCGGCTGATGCTCTGCGTTACCAGGTTGAGGGCCGCCCCTTCGGCAGAGTCGTCCTCACAATCTGACACGCTTCGATCAGAGGAGAGGAATACGAGAACGGACATCCATTCCAAGAACTCATGCGATGCATGCATAAATGGCGTTTGCGAGCGCCTTCGCCATTACCGACAATATGCTCCTGAATCGGCGTGCGATGGGACTACCAGCCGGAGTCATCGACGCATGACGAAGGAGAATGCATGAATAGAGTTACGTCGCTGCGTGGCGTGGGTCTACTGCTTATCGCCGCCATCGCCTGGGGCGGATTGTTTCCGGTCGCGATGGTGATCTTGCCGGCGCTCGATCCCTTTCACATGACGGCGATACGCTATGGGATCACCGCGATCATCTTCGTCGGCTTGCTCGCGGTCGCGGAGGGACCGCGAGCGCTCAAGTTGGAGGGACGCGGACTGCGGGCTGCGCTGTTAGGTACGGCCGGCTTCGCAGGACTTGGGCTATTGCTCTTCGTCGGTCTGCAGCATTCGCGGCCGGAGCATGGCGCGATCATAATGGCCACTCAGCCGCTGATCGCCGCGGTCGCAGCTTGGTTGGTTCGAGACGTGCGCCCGGCGCCAGCGACGCTGGCATTTCTGGGCGTCGCGCTCCTCGGCGTGTTGCTGGTTGTGACCAAGGGCCATTTCACGGGCGTGTCGGTGGGCGGCACCGGCTTTGGCGACCTGATGATGTTTCTTGGCGCGGTGAGCTGGGTCATCTATTCGCTGGGCGCGGCAGATTTTCCGTCGGTCGCCACTGCGCTATACGGCGCTCACGTGCATGCTCAGCCTGCCAGCAATTCTTGGCGTGACGATAATAGCGACCGCGACCGGTTACGTTTCCACCCCGAGCGCAGGCGACGTCGAATCGTTCGGCTGGCAACTCGCGTATATCATCGGGATCGCTTCCGTGCTCGGCGTGTTGTCCTGGAATGCGGGCAACAAGCTCCTTGGTGTGACCAACGGGATGCTGTTCATCAACTTCGTTCCGGTCACCGTGTTCGCGATTCGGATCGCGCAGGGACATCATTTCCAACCAATCGAGTTCGTTGGTGCGGCGCTGGTGATCAGCGCGCTGATCGCTAACAATGTCGTCGTCAGGCAAGCGGCGGCACCCGCACAACAAGACGGGAAGAAGACAGGTCGGTTTTCGCTAGCATGCATGCAGGTGCAGCCAAGCCGGAAGGCTGTCGATAGCGTCGCGTGAGAATCGCGTAAATCAGTCCGGCTCGGTGGCGCTCAGACGGAAGTGGGCGCAGTCCCGCCTGCTTGCGTGCGTTCTGCCAAGCCGTGTTATTCATGTTGCGGATGGCGAACCGTACCTTGACCGCCGGCGCCCACAAGACTCCACGGCGCAGGCGGATTCCGTCATACTGCGATTTCGCCACCCGCACGCCGATCAACGTGCTGATCATGCCACCGCAGCTTGTGACCGGCCAGGCGCACAAGTGATAAGTTCGCTTCAAGGCAAGACGCTGTTCATCACCGGCGCATCGCGCGGCGTTGGGCTCTCGATCGCGCTGCGCGCAGCGAGGGATGGCGCGAAGATCGTGATTGCGGCTAAGACCACCGCGCCGCATCCCAAGCTGCCGGGGACGATCTACACGGCGGCGGCGCAGATCGAGAAGGCGGGAGGCAAGGCGCTGCCGCTAGCCGTCGACATCCGCGACGAAGCCGCGGTCTCGGGCGCGGTCGAGCAAGCGGCCGCGCAGTTCGGGGGCATCGACATCCTGGTCAACAATGCCAGCGCGATTAGCCTCACCGGCACGCTGGCAACTCCCATGAAGCGCTTCGACCTGATGTTCGGCGTCGACGTGCGCGGCACGTTCCTGTGCTCGCAGGCGTGCCTGCCACACCTGCTCGACGCCGCCGCTGCCGGCGGCAACCCGCACATACTGAACCTGTCGCCGCCGTTGAACCTGCGGCCGCACTGGTTCAAGGATCACGTCGCCTATACCATCGCCAAGTACGGCATGAGCATGTGCGTGCTGGGGATGGCCGAGGAATTCCGCGACCGTGGCGTTGCCGTCAACGCGCTTTGGCCGCGCACCGTGATCGCGACCGCGGCGCTGACGATGATCCCGGGAATGAGCGCGCGAGGAGACGGCGCCCGCACGCCGGACATCCTCGCCGATGCAGCGCACGTCATTCTGACCTCCGATGCAGCTCAGGCTACCGGCCATTTCTACATCGACGAGGAGGTACTCTCGAGCGCCGGCGTGACCGATTTCTCGCGCTACGCCGTGCAACCTGACAGCCCGCTGATCAGCGATCTGTTTGTCGATTAGCATCCGCTCGCGAGACATTGTCATCGGCGGTGTAATCCCAAAGCTCGATCAGCTCGTAACCGGCTATTCGCTAAG